>JAYTZE010000916.1:0-1003 GCA_043742385.1 Ilumatobacteraceae bacterium | reverse complement strand
GGTCGTGAGTGGCTGCGGGTGACGCCGAGATCGGCGAGGAGTTGAGCGACGGTGCGTGAGGTCATGGATGTGCCGCGGTCGGCGTGAAGGGTGAGCTGGCCGGTGGGGACGTGTTGGGTGTGGATGCTGGCGGCGATGAGTTCTTCGGCAAGTCGTGCGCTTTCGCGTGGCGCGACGAGCCAGCCAACAGCGAAGCGGGACCAGACGTCGACGATGACGTAGAGGTGGAACCAGGTCCATTTTTGGGGGCCGGCGAGTTTGGTGATGTCCCAGGACCAGACTTGGTTTGGGCCGTCGGCCATCAGTTCGGGTTTGAGGTGGGCGGGGTGTCGGGCTTGTCGTCGTCGTTCGCGGATCTGGTCGCGGGAGCGCAGCACTCGGTACATGGTCGAGATCGACGCGAGGTAGATGCCTTCGTCGAGGAGTGTGGCCCAGATCTGCGCGGGTGCTTGGTCGCAGAATCGTTCGGAGTTCAAGACCGCGACGATCTCGTTGGTCTGCTGGTCGTTGAGTGCTCGAGGGGAGCGTGGTCGTGGCCGTGGCGGGCCGAGTCTGGGTGGTGTGCGGTGGCGGCGGTAGTGCGAGGCGCGTGAGCGGCCAAGCGCGGTGCAGGCTCGTTGACGGCCCACAGTGAGGGCGAGTTCGTCAATCGCGGTGTCGATGATGTCGTCTACGAGGCGTCGTTGTCCGCGCTCTTGGAGAGCTGTTCCAAGAGCGCTTGCACTTTTCCCTGGACCTCGATGATCGCTTGTGCTTTGGCGAGTTTGACCTTCAAGCGTTCGTTTTCGGCTCGGAGCCGGGCGACCTCGTTGGCCGACGGTGCGCCACGGCCGCCTTCAGAAGAACGGCCGTCGGTCACGACCAGAACGCCTTCGCGATGTTGTCGTCGCCAGTCGGTGATGAGCGATGAGTACAGGCCCTCACGGCGCAGGAGTGCGCCCTTCTCGCCGGCCTCGCTACAGCGGTCGTACTCGGCCAGGACCGACAGCTTGTAGTCCGCGCT
>JAYTZE010000915.1:0-1007 GCA_043742385.1 Ilumatobacteraceae bacterium | reverse complement strand
GTGAGGCATCTGCCGCTCGGGTTACCGGGAGGTGAACAAACTCACCGTTCGAGGAGCATTCGTGGCGAAAGATCGAGTAGAGCGCGACGAAGAAGACCTGGTCCGTCTGTATCTGACCGATATCGGTCAATACATGTTGCTCACCAAGGACGACGAGGTTCGGCTCGCCAAACAGATCGAGGCTGGTAAAGCCGCGATCGAGGAGCTCGATCAAATCGGCAAGGATCTGACTGCGGCCAAGAAGCGCGAGCTCCGCCGTGCCGCCCGCGAGGGCGAAGATGCTGAACGGGCGTTCGTGCAGTCCAACCTGCGTCTGGTGGTATCGATCGCCAAGAAGTACCAGGCGTCGGGCCTGCCGCTGCTCGACCTCATCCAAGAGGGCAATCTCGGCTTGATGCATGCCGTCGAGAAGTTCGACTGGCGCAAGGGTTTCAAGTTCTCGACCTACGCCACATGGTGGATCCGTCAGGCCATCACCCGCGGTATCGCCAACACCGGTCGCACCATCCGTCTGCCAGTGCACGCCGGCGACACGCTCGCTCGCCTACAGAAGGCCCGCAGCCGGCTCGAGCTCAAGCTCGGACGCCCGGCAACCTTGTCGGAGCTTGCCAAAGAAGTAGAGATGCCCGAAGACAAGGTCACCGAGGCATTGCGATTCGCAGCCGAGCCGCTGTCGCTCAGCGAGCCGCTTCGCGAGGACGGCGACGCCGAACTGGGCGATGTCGTCGAAGATCGCTCGGCCGAGTCACCGTTCGAAGTGGCGGCCACCGCGCTGCTGCCCGAGGAAATCGCCCGTTTGTTGGCGCCGCTCGACGAGCGCGAGCGCGAAATCCTCAAACTGCGCTTCGGTCTCGATCGCGGCGAGCCGCGCACGCTCGAAGAGGTTGGCGAACACTTCAACCTCACCCGCGAACGCATCCGCCAGATCGAGGCGCGAGCGATGAGCAAGTTGCGTCACCCGTCCAGCGACACCGGAGCCCGCGACCTCCTCGCCGTCTAACCGGATC
>JAYTZE010000914.1:0-1003 GCA_043742385.1 Ilumatobacteraceae bacterium | reverse complement strand
CGCTACTTGCGCGAGGTCACACTGCCGGCGCTGGCCCGCGGTCGGGCCAAGGCAGGCAAGTCGATGGACGGGTTCGAAATCGTCGGCCCGTCATTCGTGGTGACGGGCAACGACGAAGCCGAGATGGCGGCCGCAGAAGCCGGCACGCGCCAGCAGATCGCCTTCTACGGCTCGACGCCTGCGTACAAGGGAGTGCTCGAGCTACACGGTTGGAATGGGCTCCACGAAGAACTCAATGCGCTTTCGAAGACGGGCGGATGGGTCGAGATGGGCAACCTCATCACCGACGAGATTCTCAACACATTCGCCGTAGTCGGTGGCCCTGAGAGGATCGCTCCCGAACTCCTCCGCCGATACGGCGATGTCGTGCACCGCATCAGCTTCTACGCACCGTACAAGACCGACCCCGACCGTTGGCGCCAGGTGATGGCCGACCTCCAATCTGCCTCACCCTGAACGAGTGTTTGCGGCCACCCCGGTGTTGCGCGTAACACTCCGATGAGGCCGAGCGGGCGCGAAACACTCGTATGGGTTAGACGAGTTCCAAGGATTCGGCGAGATACAGCTCGCGGCACTTGGCGCGTTGCAACTTGCCCGACGAAGTCTTCGGCAAGGTGCCGGGCCGTACCAGCATCACATCACGAGGCGGCAGCCCACAGACCTCCAGCGTTCGATGATGCAAGGCTTCACGTACCAGGGGTGGATCATCGGTGCGCACCTCGGCAACGACGACGACGCTCTCTTTGCCCTTGTAGCCCTCGACCCCGAAAGCAATCACATTGCCGGCGCGCACTCCGTCGAGCGTGCCGCAGGCCCGTTCGATGTCTTCCGGGAACACATTGCGACCGCCGACGATGATGACGTCCTTGATGCGTCCACACAACACCAGCTCGCCATCGACGGTGTAGGCCAGATCTCCAGTGCACAGCCATCCGTCATGGAACAACGCAGCGGTGGCATCGGGCCGCTTGTAGTACCCGGGTGTCACCGAGGTGCCGCGCAA
>JAYTZE010000913.1:0-1001 GCA_043742385.1 Ilumatobacteraceae bacterium | reverse complement strand
GCTTTCGCGCTCACGGCTCGGACGCCGTGCATCCTCTTCCTCGACCGTCGGGATTGCCACCATCCCGCAATGGCCACGCTCGCCACGCAGCCAGCCCAGGAGCACGCGCATCAGCATCGCCGCATCGAGCCGATCGGTCTTGGCTCGTTTGCGCTCGCGTGAGACCGCAACGGACGCCGAATGGATCACGTGGACTTCGATTCCACGAGACCTGAGCCAGCGCGCCAACCAGAAGCCATCGCGCCCAGCCTCATAGGCCAGCACGATCCGACCGATCGGCCGGCCAGCACTCGAGGCCTCGGCGCGCCAGCGATTGATCAACACCTGCAGGACACAAGCATCGGGTGCGATCTTCTTCAATGGCTGACGCTCGACGCCGGGAACGGCGCCGAGGACGAGCCAGCTCGCCTCGCTCATCTCGACCACAACCACCAAGGTCGTGCTCGGATCAAACGCTGTCAGGGAACGGCTGAAATCGTTGAATTGGGCCATGGGGCAATCTCCATCGGAGTGACTGGACGATGAAGGTGCCACGACCTCCACTGCCCGCCCCATAGCTTCTCTCCAACCGACTTCACGCGACGGCATGCGGCCGTCGGGCACGTTGCAACAGGTCGCCGAGCCGGACGACCGAACGGTCGCCCCAGATGTGCTCGGTCGAGAACGGCCGTGATCCGCGCGACGGGATCTTGTGCCGACGCCTGAGGAAGTGACGGACGCGGTCGGCGACATACCAGTCGACCTCGCTGTAAACCCCGGCCAGCGTGCCATAGGAGAAGTAGGCCCGCCAGCCACGCAACACTTGGTTGAGCTGACGGCAGACCTCCTCCCAGGGCCGCAGATCGCCGGGTACCGTGATGGCATGCACCTTCTCTCGAAGCCGTTTGCGGCTCTTCATCGAAGGTCCCGCACCGAGGTAACGCTTGCCGGTCCTCTTGTCCCAGACGGGACCGAAGGTGTAGCCCAGAAAGTCGAACCGTTCGGTGCGTGCCTCACGCAGT
>JAYTZE010000912.1:0-1007 GCA_043742385.1 Ilumatobacteraceae bacterium | reverse complement strand
CATCCTTCGAACCCGAAGTGTCGGTCGTCATCGCGCTGTGCAACCAAGAGCGTCACCTCGCCGACACCGTCCACTCGGTGATCGCGGCCAGCGGCGAGTCGGGTCCGCGGACCGAGGTCCTCATCGTCGACGATCATTCCACCGACGATTCGCGCCACGTCGCCGAGCAGCTGCTGGACGCGACCGACTGGTACCCGGCCACGCTGATCGGGCGAGCCGCGAACGCCGGTCCAGCGGTCGCTCGTAACGTCGGATTCAACGCAGCCCGAGCGCCGCACGTACTGGCTCTCGACGCCGGCAACACGCTGTACCCGACTGGGTTGCGGCGCTTGCTCGATGAACTGCTGGCCGCACCGAGCGATGTGGTGGCGACGTACGGCATCGTCGAACACTTCGATACGACAGGTCCGCTCGGCTTGGCCAGTCACATGCCGTGGGCCGCCGAGTTGTTGGTGCAGGGTGCTTTCGTCGACGCGGCCGCGATGTTTCGCCGCCAAGCGTGGTCGGAGATCGGCGGCTACCGCACGCCGACCGACGGCATC
Source organism: Ilumatobacteraceae bacterium (assembly GCA_043742385.1). GTDB lineage: Bacteria > Actinomycetota > Acidimicrobiia > Acidimicrobiales > Ilumatobacteraceae > JAENVT01. Next base: position 465 of record JAYTZE010000912.1, on the reverse strand, counting down.
GTAGACGGCTGGGAGGAATACGACATGTGGCTGTCGGTTGCCGAGCGGGGGCTGCGCGCCGAGCACATCGGCTCCGTCGTCGCCCGCCATCGTCAGCAGCCCGCCGCAATGCTCAGGATCAACGATGTCGACGTGGCATCGACCTTGCTCATACTCCGCGAACGACATCCGAGGTTGCCATGGCCGAGCTAGAACCGTCCACGTTGGATCCGGCCAGCGAGCGCGCGTTACGCGCCCGGATACTCGAACTCGAAGCGCTCGTCGACGCCCGCACTCAGGCGATCGTCGGTCTCGGCGCGCAGCTTGCCGAACTGCGTGGCGATGGCTCGCCGATCATGGCCGAGCGTTTGCGCGAAGCCGAGCGTCGACTCGACGAGCTCCACGGGACCAAGATCATGCGCTACACGGCGCGGGCGCGTCGGGCGTATTCGTTGCTGCGGGGCACGCATGGCTGACGAGCAACCG
>JAYTZE010000911.1:0-2315 GCA_043742385.1 Ilumatobacteraceae bacterium | reverse complement strand
CGGCGCTCCTCGCGCTCCGGATCGGACTTCGTCATAGTCATAAGTGTTCTCCAATCGGGTGACGACCCGACCGCTTACACAAACCATTAGACACCCCCGTCGGTTGCCAGAGTGGAACACCTCGGCCAACCATGACCCGTCGGACAGGTCCTCGACCGGGTCCAGGCGCAGGTTGTCCTTGACCCGCCACAACAGGTCAGCACCTGTTGCAACGGCTTGCTCCCAGGCCGCGAAGCTGTAGAAACCGCGGTCGGCCAAACAGATCATCCCACGTTGCAGACGGGTCACGAGCTGTCGTGACAGTTCCGGCTCCGACGTCGTGTACTTGCCGACAACAGCGTCGAACATGGCGTGGGTGCCGCACTCGGCCAAGGCCACCACACGGGCCTGTGGGAACGCCGAACGCTCACCGTTCGTCACCCCCGGGCGACCGAAGAACTCGTCGTTGGCTGGGGTGTCAGCAACATCCAAACATGTTCCATCGATGGCCACCATCCGTCTCCCGGCCAGCCAACAACCAGGCGTCGCCTCTGTTGCCAACGGCTGCGCAACCCTGTCGAACAGCAACGCCAACGGCTCGGACCCCAACCGGTCACGAGCATGAGAGATCGCCGCTTTCGTCGCCAACCTGACCGGGGTGTCGCTGCGCTGCGCCCACGCCAACCCGTCGGTCATACACGCCAACACGTCCTCATACGACCCGTCAGCATGCAACGCCATCCCCATCGCAAAATAGGCCACCGCTCGCGCCGGCAACGCCCGACTGCGCTGCTCCACCCGACCACAATCAGCGACAGCCGCATCGATCACCTCCGCCGGAAACACCTTCGCCAACACACCCACCGACACCAGATCCGTCAACCTGCGATCCGACTCGGGCTTCCTCCAACCAACACGGGGCGCACCTCACAAACTACACCCATGTAACCCTAATTGAACGGTATTGGGTTCAACCCTGGTTTTCGCCGCCGAAGATCTCGCTGACGCTGGTGTCGTCGAACACCGCGTTGAGGGCGGCGCCGATCAGCGGGGCGATCGACAGCACCTCGATCTTGTCGATCTGCTTCTCGGTCGGCAGCGGCAACGTGTTGGTGAGCACCACCCGACTGATCGGGGCATTCTTCAACCGGTCGATCGCCGGACCACTGAGCACACCGTGGGTCGCCATGGCCCATACCTCGGTGGCGCCACGTTGCAGCAAGATGTCGGCAGCACTGGTGATGGTGCCGCCGCTGTCGATCATGTCGTCGGTCAGGATGCACAGACGCCCTTCGACGTCACCGATCACTTCCTTCGCCTCGGCCTGGTTGACACTGCCTTTCGGACGGCGCTTGTAGATGAACGCCAGATCGGCCCCGAGGTCGCCGAGGTGCTCGGCCATTCGTGCCGCGACCTTGATCCGCCCTGCGTCGGGCGAGACGATCACCGGCTCGTGCGCATGTTGCCTGATGTAGTGCTCGAGCACCGGGGTTGCCGTGAGGTGGTCGACCGGACCCTCGAAGAAGCCCTGGATCTGGCCGCTGTGCAGGTCGATCGAGACCATCCGCTTGGCGCCTGCCGCCTTGAACAGATCGGCGACGAGTCGGGCAGTGATCGGCTCGCGACCCTCTGCCTTGTGATCTTGGCGGGCGTATCCAAAGAATGGGCACACCGCGGTAATCCGCTTGGCGGAGGCGCGGTAGGCGGTGTCGATCATGATCAGCTGTTCCATGATCGAGTCGTTGATGCTGTGATCATCGATGCCGCAGTGGGTCTGCATGATGAAGACGTCGCTGCCACGGATGCTCTCAGTGAATCTCGGGCGGATCTCTCCGTTGGCAAACTGCACCAGGTTGGGATCGCCGAGCTCGACACCGAGATTCTTCGCCACCTCTTCAGCGAGCGCTGGGTGCGTGCGCCCAGAGAAGAGCGACATGCGCTTGGTGGTGAATTTTTCCATTGTGGGGACTCCGCGGTGCTTAGTCGGCAGGTGCAGTGTAGAACGCGCCCGTCGACGCCGAAGAAGGCACAGACGTTCCAGGAGCCAGATGGGCGTACGGACCCACATGGGCGTCGTCGCCGATCTCGCTGTCGCGGCCCACTGTGTTCTCGACCACCGCCCGCGATCCCACCACGCAATCGACCAGTCGAGTGTCGGGGCCGATCTCACTGGCGTCGCCGATCACTGTGTTGCCCTGCAAGATGGTGCCGGGGTACAGCGTCACGTCTCGCCCCAGTCGCACGGTGACATCGATGAACGTCTGGCGCGGATCGAGCATCGTCACGCCGTTCAACAACCAGTTGCGGTTGGTGCGATGGCGCAGTTCGCGTTCGGC
>JAYTZE010000910.1:0-4700 GCA_043742385.1 Ilumatobacteraceae bacterium | reverse complement strand
TCATCATCACGTTTCTGGTGTTCATCGCCATCCGCATCGGGACCGATCCGGTGCAGAGCTACCTGCGGCTCAACCCACGGGCCAGCGAAGCGAAAGTGCAGCAGTACCGTGTCGCCAACGGCCTGACCGGAAACATTGTTTCGCAGTACTTCAACTGGTTGGGCCATTTCGTGACGTTCGACTGGGGGCGGTCGATCAAGGGCAGCCGACCGGTGTGGCCCGAGCTCAAGGCAGCGATGGCCAACACGTTGGTGCTCGGTACGCTCGCCACGGTCGTCGGTGTCGTCATCGGCTTGGGCATCGGAATCCTTTCAGCAATGCGCCCTCGCTCGGTGTTCGACCAGGCCTCGACGACCGGTGCATTCGTCGGCATCTCGATCCCGCCCTATGTCAGCGCCATCTTGCTGCAACTGTTCTTCGCCATCACCCTCACCCGCTGGCTCGGCCTCGACAGGCCGCTGCTGCCGACATCGGGTGTCTATCCAGCCGGCCATAAGGGATTTGATCTCGTGTTACGGCTGAAGCATCTGACCCTGCCGATCACCGTCGTGGCGATTCAGATCGTCGCTGTGTATTCGCGCTACATGCGGGCGTCGCTACTCGAAGTGAAGAACAGCGACTACCTTCGTACCGCGAGGGCGAAGGGTGTCAGTGAACGACGAGTCCTCGTCCGCCACGCTCTGCGCAACGCGCTCATCCCCATCGTCACAGTCGCCGCGATCGACATCGGCGGCATCATTGGCGGGCTCATCATCACCGAGCGCATCTTCGAGAACAAAGGGATGGGTGACTTCTTCTTGACTGCCTACGAGAACGGAGACTTCCCGCAGTTGATGCCGTGGATGGTCTTCGTGGTCATCGGCATCATCATGGCTAACTTGCTCGCCGACGTGCTCTACGCCGTACTAGACCCGAGGATCCGACTTGACTGAGATCGATCACTCCACCGACATCGCTCAGGCGATCGAAGACAACACTGATGCCGATCTCACCGGCCTGTCGCTGCGCGACGAGGCCGAGGGTGTCACCAGCGAGTCGTTGTCGCCATTCCGCCTGGCATTGCGGCACTACCGACGCAACTGGGTCGCGATGGCCTCACTCGTCTTGCTCGTCATCATTGTGCTGGCCTGCCTCTTCCCCAGCATTCCCGCCCGTTACAGCGAGACGCAGCGCCTGCCGAAGACCGACTCGACATTCATCAACTCCCCGCCGAGCTCGAAAGCATGGTTCGGCACCGACGACCTCAACCGCGATCTCTACAGTCGCATCTTCTACGGCGGGCGTGTCTCGATCATGATCGGTATCTCGGTCGCACTCATCGCCTGCACGGTCGGCACCATTGTCGGGGCGATCGCTGGCTACCTGGGCGGGCTGCTCGACGACGTGCTGATGAGAATCACCGATCTGTTTCTCGCCTTCCCGATTCTGGTCTCGTTGCTGGTGCTTCGCAACGTGCTGGCCGAGGCGCCGCTTGTCAAAGCGATCATGGGCGAGAAAACGTCGGTTCGCTTCATGGTCATTCTGCTGTCCGCAGTTGGGTGGATGGCGGTGGCCAGAATCGTGCGCGGCGTGGTGCTGTCACTGAAGGAGCGCGAGTTCATCGAGGCGTCACGTTCGGTCGGGGCAGGTGGTCCGCGCATCATGTTCCGCCACCTCATCCCGAATGCGCTCGGTCCCATCATGGTCGCGCTGTCGTTGTCCGTCGTCGGCGCCATCCTTGCCGAGTCGACGTTGTCGTTCTTCGGCTACGGACCGAGCCCGGGCGAGGGGCGTACGACCTGGGGCCTGTTGATCGCGCAATCGAAGCGAACCGTGCTGTCGGGCTATTGGTGGCTGGTGGTCTTCCCGTGCGCCCTGCTGGTGATGACCATCGTCGCGATCAACTTCGTCGGTGACGGGTTGCGCGACGCGTTCGATCCCAAGGCAGACATGAGTCGGGCGTGAATCAAGAGCAGCCTGTTCTCGAAATCCGCGACTTGCGTGTCACCTTCCCGACTGAAAGCGGCGACGTCCAAGCCGTTCGCGGCGTCAACGTAACTGTTGGCGCCGGCGAGATGCTCGGTGTGGTCGGCGAGAGCGGCTCCGGGAAGTCGGTTACGTTCCTCGCGGCGATGGGCCTGCTGCCAAGGAACGCCAAGATCGAGGGTTCTGTCAAGGTGCATGGCCAAGAGCTCGTCGGCATGAGCAACACGAACATGCGCAGCCAGCGTGGCAAGCGGATCTCGATGATCTTCCAGGACCCGCTGTCGGCTCTCAATCCAACGCACAAGATCGGTCATCAGGTTTCCGAGATGATTCGCAGTCACAACGACGTCTCCAAGGCAGCCGCGTGGGATCGTTCGATCGAATTGCTCGACATCGTCGGCATCCCGCAGCCGCGAACCCGTGCCTCGCAGTACCCGCACGAGTTCTCCGGTGGGATGCGTCAACGAGTGATGATTGCCATTGCCATTGCCAACGACCCCGATGTACTCATCGCCGATGAGCCCACGACGGCACTCGATGTCACTGTGCAGGCTCAGATCCTCGACGTCATCCAGGAGATCCAGCACAAGTTTCGCGCAGGCGTCGTTTTCATCACCCACGACCTCGGCGTCGTTGCCCGAATCGCCGATCGTGTGCAGGTGATGTACGCAGGCCGCACCGTCGAACGAGGCGATGTCGATTCGATCTTCCGAAATCCAACGCATCCATATACACGGGGGCTGCTTGCTAGCCTGCCGGCTTTGGGGCGAGAGCGATTGACACCAATTCCCGGTGCACCACCCAACATGCTGCGGCCGCCATCAGGGTGCGCGTTCCGACCACGTTGTGCCTTCGCGACCGACGTATGTTCTGGCGACATCCCCGAACTTCACCCGCTGCTCGGCCTCGAGACGGCGTGTGTGCGTGCCGAGGAACTACTCGTTGCTGAAGGTGTGGCGTGAGCGCACCGGCCAATCAGCTCACCGGCGGTCGCACTGCCGCTGCTCCAGTGCTCGAGGTCGCGAACCTGGTCAAGGTGTTCCCGATCCGCCAACTCCAAGGCATCCGCGTCGTCAGGGGCCTCGTCCAGGCCGTCTCTGACGTCAGCTTCTCGATCGATGGGGGCACCACCCTGGGCCTTGTCGGCGAGAGTGGCTCGGGCAAATCGACGGTGGCGCGATGCGTGCTGCAGTTGCTCACGCCATCGTCTGGGTCGGTGAAGTTTCTCGGTGCCGAGCTCGTCGGCATGTCGAAGAAGCACCTCCAACCCCTTCGTCAAGAGATGCAGATGGTGTTCCAGGATCCGTACGCGTCGCTCGACCCCAGGCTGACCGTCGGCAACGCCATCGCCGAGCCGATGCAGGTGCACAAGGTCCCCGGCAATCATCGCGAGCGTGTGGCCGAGCTCCTGGAGCTGGTCGGGCTTGCCCCCGACCATGCCAAGCGCTTCCCGCACGAGTTCTCCGGTGGCCAACGCCAGCGTGTAGGCGTCGCCAGGGCGCTGGCGCTGGAGCCGAAGTTGATCGTGCTCGACGAGCCCGTGTCAGCGCTGGACGTCAGCATCCAGGCCGGGGTCATGAACCTGCTGCAGGATCTGCAGGCCCGACTCGGACTCACGTACCTGTTCATCGCCCACGACCTCTCTGTGGTGCGCCACATCTCCGACACCGTCGCCGTGATGTACCTGGGCAAGGTGATGGAGACCGGCCCTGCCGAGCTCCTGTACAGCGCCCCGATGCACCCATACACGCAGGCGCTGCTGTCGGCCGCACCCGAGCCCGACCCGACCATCGAGCGCAGCCGCCAGCGCATCGTGCTGACCGGCGATGTTCCCAGCCCTGTCAACCCGCCATCGGGCTGCCGGTTCCGAACTCGCTGCCCGAAGGCCCAAGACGTGTGCGCCGACGAGGAGCCATTGTTGACCGACAAGGGAAATGGCCATCGGGTGGCGTGCTACTTCCCCGAAGTCATTCCTTTGATAGCCCCAACGGTCGCTCGCTGAGAACCCGCGCTAGGCTGGCAAACCGTGCGCGACTTCGTGATGTACCTGACGGTTGTGCTCAACATCATGTCGATGTTGGGCATGGTGGCCGGTGTGCTGATGCACAGTGGCCGCGGTGGCGGCTTGTCCGACATGTTCGGTGGCGGGGGAGGCGCGGCGCTTGGTTCGACCTCGGCCGAGCGCAACCTGACCCGTATCACTACGGTCCTCGCTCTGATTTGGATCTTCTCGGTGGTCGCCCTCGGATTCCTGTTGGTCCGCACCTGAGCCTGAGTTATCCTCAATACCCCACCACGTCGAAGTGGCGAAATAGGCAGACGCGCCAGCTTGAGGGGCTGGTGAGAGAAATCTCGTGGGGGTTCAAGTCCCCCCTTCGACACCAGATTGTGAGCGAATATGCCCTGGTCAGAGAGTTGTCGGAACTGGTCTGATTGGCCTCGAAACGCCACCGTCGCTCGGCATCGACCTCGGGTTGTAACTCGATCGCTGCAGTTAACTGGCAGACGGACTTGCCTCCTACATAGCTGGTTGCGATCTGATGGAATCAACGGCCGCCGTCGCGGGTGTCGGCATGATGTTCGCACTCGCTGCCGACATCGCCGTTGTCGCCCACTCGGCCAGGTTCGTCAGTGCCTTCACAATGTCGGCATCGGAACCGAGGGCGGCGTGAGCTACCTGCTGCCTCGCGCCGTTGGCAGCCAGCGCTCCGCCGAGCTACTGCTGACCGGTCGCG
>JAYTZE010000909.1:0-4708 GCA_043742385.1 Ilumatobacteraceae bacterium | reverse complement strand
TCGGTGAGCGGACCAAGGGCGTGGAGTGGTACGAGCAGCGCTTCTTGCCGCGCATCGGCCCGGTCGCTCTGTACGGCCTGTTGTTCACGATCGTCGTGCTGTTCGCCCTGCAGGGCGACAAGATCACCAGCGAACCTTGGGACGTGGTCCGGATCGCGCTGCCGCTGCTCGCCTACTTCGCGATCATGTGGTTCGGTGCGTTCTTCGCCGGGATGCGGCTCGGCTTCCCATACGAACGCAACGCGTCGATCGCGTTCACCGCCGCAGGGAACAACTTCGAACTGGCGATTGCCGTAGCGATCGGTGTGTTCGGCGTGACCTCTGGGGAAGCACTCGCCGGAGTGGTCGGTCCATTGATCGAGGTGCCGGTCCTAGTCGGGCTTGTGTACGTCGCGCTTTGGGCTCGCCGCCGCTTCTACGCCTCGTCGGCGCCCAAACCCGCAGCGACGACCGGGTCATGAACTGCTGCGACTGCGCTCTCGCCGAGGCTGTCACCCCCGCCATCGGGATCTACCACGACTGCGGCGCCGGCGTCTGCATCGAGCACGCCGTTGCACGTAGCGATCCAGGGCTCAGGCAGCGGCCAACCTCGACGCAACGATCGCGTCGAGGTCCGCCTGACCGGGCTGGGGAACCTCCCCGGCAGCAGGCATCGCCCGGTCGATGCTGGCGCCCTCGTAGACAGGGCCATGGGGTCTGCACCCAGGTCTTGATCCCGAGATTCGCGATCCGGGTCACCTCAGCCTGGTACTTGGCGTCGTCGACCATCGCGATCCACGGGCTGATCCAACCATGTGCGACCACGAAGCTGGCGGCCAGCTCATCGGCGGGCATCTCGTCGGCATGAAGGACCGGGTCGGGACCAAGCGCGGCGCCGAGGTTGATCGACAGGCCAAACCGGGCAGCGACCTCGCTTGTCGATCGGCTCCGCCGCTGGCACCGCGAACTCCGCTCACGCCCTCACGCTCAGCACCCGAGGTTTGGCTCCCGTTCAGGTCAGCTTGAGAGGTTCTGGCGTGTAGACCTCGTACGCCGGATGGAAGGTGACCTCAGGAGCGACGTTGATGCCGAGCTTGGCCATCGCCGGACCAAGGCGCTCCTGACCGAACGCGTCGAACGCCGCTTCGCTCTCCCAAGCATCGATGTTGTGGTTGTCATCGCCTTCCCACTAGGCCAAATGGGCGAGGCCGCCGTCCGGCCGTCGTTCGAGCCATCCGACCTCCGCTCGCACGTTGTCGTACTGCGCGGGCGAAACGCCTCTGAGAACTACGTGAGCAACGACTGCCATGACAACCCTCCCTGTCTCTGAAACTATCGGAACGCTACAAGCTCGTGTCGATCGAGGTCAACGAGCGATCTATCCTGCGCCGACACGCGCCTCACCGCCCTGACGAGCGCTCCATTGAAAGGGGACACGGGTCCTTTTCGCAGATTCGCAGGAGCTGGCCGACGACTACTTCAGCTCGTTTAACGGACCGTCGTCGTTGAGTTGGAACCAGGTAAGCAATGACGACCAAACAAGCTCCTCGCGCAACTTCTTGACTGCCCGAGCATCGAGAACTACCACCTGACCGAATTCGTCGGGAACCTGGCCGAGGCAAATCCACGTGCGGCTCTCGCCCTGCTCGCTGGACGCGTCGAGCGCGCCGAGGAAGAGGATGCCCGCCATGATGGATACCGGGCCATCCCGTTCAGCTTCGGCATCCCGGCGGTTACCGCGGCCGAACGAGACCCGACTCTTTGGTGAATCTGCGAATGGATGAGAAAGGGCGGGAAGTCGTGGAGACGGGGCGCGGACGGCGCAGCGATCCTCGCAGCGTTTGCAGGAACCTTCGACTGCACGGCCCTGGACGTCCTCGAACGATTCGTTGCGGGCGCCCCCATGGAGCACGTCGAGGTTGTGGCGCAAATTCTGCGCGAGGGCAAGAACGTGCTCTTCGATGACGTGGGCTTCGTCACACGCACGCTGCTTCGGATCGCGAAAGCACGGAGCCGAGCACCTGCAATACATAGCCTCCTCGCTTCACGCCGTTTCGTCTGGCGTCCGGACCGGTGCGATCGGGCAGCCGTTCGCCGAGGACGTCGAACAAGGTCGTCGAGCGGAAGAGATTGCGCGAACCTTGTAGCGGCAGGTGCCGAGCTCGTTGATCAGCTGGTGGTCACGCCGGGTTGGGCGTCGTAGTCGAAGTCGTCGTCGTGGTGCTGGTTCTGGCAGCGGTCGCCTGGGTCGCTCACCGTTCGCCCGGTTGATCGGGACTGGTCGCAGGGTGGCCGATCGTGCACGAGACCGCTGTACCTCCGAAAGCCGGCCGGCGTTCAACGTGTAGTTCGAAGCCCACTCGCAATTGCGTTCACTGTCAGCAGGAGGTGGTCGAGCAGCGGCGCCGCGCCGTCTGGTTCGTTCTGGCGGAGGCAGCAACGCCAGTCTTGAAGCAGTCGGATCTGGTGGTGGTGCAGTCCGAGGAGACCTTCGTTGCGCAAGCCGAGGCTGCGACTGATGTGGGGCCGACGCTCGGCCAAGGATCCGCCGTAGATGCTCTCGAGTTGAGCGATGGTGTGGCGACGTTCGGCAAGGATCCGTTCGAGGATCGTGTCCCTGATTGCCGGGTCCTCGACGAGGTGGGCGTACGCTTGCATGACGTCGGTGTCGGAGGTTGCGATGCTGGTGGCCGCGTTGCTCACGATGTAGTGCAACGTCGTGCATCGGACATGATCCCATCGCCCGCGCTGGACACTCGACGCGTGGTGGTGCTCGTCCGATGGTCTCGAATCTGAATCTGGTGGCCGGTGACACCACGCCGAACCTGTCATTACCGGTGACGGATGGATGGGACGTTGCGCATCTTCATCCGTTTCGGGGGCGCACCTGCTGGCTGACGTGTCGGGGTACTTCCCAACCGGCTGATGACCGAGCCGTCGGCGATCGCTCGTCGGCCCAAGTGGTTCCACACCTCGAACATGTAGTGACCATCGTCCACGGCCAGCAGGCGAACCTCGATCTCGGTGCCCAGTTCGACCATCGCTGCGAACCGCCCCGCCACGCGGCAAACGTCGCCCAGCTGCACGTTCGCCAGTTCGGCGACGATCGACACTGCCCTGGCAAGCGTCGCCGTTCCGTGGAGGATCGGTGCTTCGAGACCTGATCGGCGAGCCGCGGCGACGTCGGTGTGGATCGGGTTCCAGATGCGAGCGCACGCCGAGTACACGTGCGCATCGATGAGGCGGACGAACGAGCGACGAGTCGCCAGCGGACTGACGGTGGGTGCCTTGGCAAGCGGCGGCGTCGAACCGGGCTTGATCGAGACCGGTTCGCCGACCAGATCGACACCGAGGAACAGCGAGGTGAACGCGGTGCGCCACACCACCTCGCCATCGCTCGCTGTCGCCACGAGCAACACGTCCTGCGTGGCGCCGGCTGGCCGCCTGCCGACGCCCACCACCTGTGCGCTCAGGTGGATCTGCTCGCCAGCCTGCACGGTTCGTTCGAGCACCAGGTCGTGAGCGAGGTGGATGCCCCGGCGCGCCTCGTCGGCTGACATCGCCCCCAGAGACGCTCGTGGAGCGATGAGCAACTCCCACTCCGGGGCGACGGGGAACAGTGGATGCACGACGAGCTCTTGGCTTGTGTCGTACAGCTCGGATCGCTCGTCAGGCACGCCAGCGGCATATGACATCAACCAGCGCGGCTCGGCCCGGAACGAGGTCACTCCCAGCATTGCGCCGACGATGCTCGCATCGAGTGGCATGACCGGATCCCTTTCTTGAGGTGTGGGTGGTGAACGTAGCCCTCGAGATGTCAGCGCAGTGCGTCGCCCGATACGGGATCGAAGAGATGCACCCGATCGGTGTCGACTGCCAGCTCCACCACGTCACCCCGAGCGATCCGCGAGCGTGGGTCGCAGCGTGCCACCAACCGAGCGCCCTGGGTGCCTGCTACCTCGATCGGTACCGCTTCGCCGATCGCGTCGGCAACCTGAACGCCCGTTGCCACGGTGGCATCGGTGGTCGCGTGAATCAGGACATCGCTGCCCAACTGCTCCACCAGTTCGACCGGCACCCGGAGCCGTCGATCGATCGGAGCATCGCGGTCGAACGCCGCATCCTCGATGTCCTCGGGCCGGATGCCGAGCACGACCGACCGGCCGATCCACGCCTCGAGGTTCGGACGCTCGAGCAGCGCCACGGTCGACGTCCCGAACCTCACCGCGAGACCGCTGTCCACGGCCACGAGCTCGGCCGCGAGCAGGTTCATCTGCGGAGATCCGATGAAGCCGGCAACAAACAGGTTGGCCGGTCGGTCGTACAGCTGGGCCGGCGCCGCTACCTGCTGGACCAGACCGCGGCTCATCACCGCTACTCGGTCGGCCATCGTCATCGCCTCCACCTGGTCATGGGTGACGTAGAGCGTGGTGGCACCGAGCCGCCGCTGAATACGAGCGATCTCGGCGCGCATCTGCACGCGCAGCTTCGCATCGAGGTTCGAGAGCGGTTCGTCCATCAAGAATGCGCTCGGCTCACGCACGATCGCCCGCCCCATCGCTACCCGCTGGCGCTGGCCTCCGGAGAGCTGCTTGGGTCGACGGTCGAGCAGCTCGGTGATGCCGAGGATCGCCGCAACCTCGGCGGCGCGGCGTCGCCGCTCGCCCTTGTCGACACCCGCCATCCGCAAGCCGAAGGCGATGTTGTCGGCGACCGACATGTGCGGGTA
>JAYTZE010000908.1:0-2338 GCA_043742385.1 Ilumatobacteraceae bacterium | reverse complement strand
GGTCGGAAACCAACCCAACCGACGACACGGCAACATGCGTCGCACCCGAAGCAGCAAGCCACTGTGCAAGCACCTTCGACGCCGGCGGCATGCCGAGCTGCAAGACCAGTTCCGGACAATGTCCAGCGGCGAAACCGGCATGACGAAGCAGCGCATCGAACCGCACGACAGCCTCGTCAAGCATTTGGCAGCCCGACTGCGGGTCGGCCAGCACAGGCCATCCGGTTGCATCCGCAAGCGCCTGCACACGGTTCGGTTCGTCGATACCTTTGCCCGCCACGATCACACCGTGCGACGCGCCGAGAAGCTCGACCAACTCGTCGACGACGACGAGCGGCGGTGAGATCAATGAAGCGGGTGTCGCCGCAGGCAACTCCCCCACCACGCCAAGCAGTGGTTCGCGGAACGGCAGGTTGAGATGCACCGGTCCTGGCGTGTCGCCGGTGGCGCTGACCCACGCATTCGAGGCGACCGACCGCCACACGTCCCGATGCTCGTCGGCCGCCACGCCAGGATCATGGAACCAGCGAACAGCGTCGCCGTAGAGGTTGGTCTGCTCGATGGTCTGCGGCGCACCGACACCGTGCAGTTCGGGCGGGCGGTCGGCTGTGAGCACCAACATCGGAACGCCGGATTGGTGGGCCTCGACGACCGCTGCGTGAAAGTGGGTAGCCGCAGTCCCGCTGGTGCACAGCAGCGCCGCAGGTACTCCAGTTGCCAGAGCGATCCCGAGCGCAGCAAACGAAGCCGACCGTTCGTCGTGGAAAATGTGCACATCGATGTCCGACCGCTCGACGAGCGCTATCGCCATCGGTGTGCTGCGTGACCCAGGTGCGGCGACCGCGAGGCGCAGCCCATGGCGCACCCACTCATCGACCAACGTCGCGCAGAACGTGGCCTGCACATCGTGCGGCGCCGGGGTCATGATCGCCACGATACGGGCCTATCATCCACCATGTGCGCCCCCACGTCGATGTCGAGATCTGGTCGGACGTCGTCTGTCCGTGGTGCTACATCGGCAAACGTCGCTTCGAAGCCGCCATCGCCGAAGTCGCCGACGAGGTCGACGTCGACATCGTCTTCCGGCCCTATCAACTCGACCCGACGGCCTCACCCGGCAAGGCTGGGCCGGTGATCGAGGCCTACGCCAAAAAGTTCGGTGGACCTGAGCGGGCTCAGGAGATCATCGATCACGTCACAGCGGTGGCAGCCGACAGCGGCATCCAGTTCCGCATGGATCGGGCCCTCCGGGCCAACACGTTGCTCGCCCATCGTCTGCTGTGGCTCGCCCAAGGAACCGGGCACCAGATCGCGTTGAAGGAGCGCTTGCTGCAGGCGTACTTCATCGACGGTCTCGACACTGGGGATCCCGACGTCCTGGCCACGTGCGCTGCCGAGATTGGGCTCGATCACGATCGCGTGCGAGCCTTCCTCGACAGTGACGACGGCGTCGCCGAGGTCCGCGCCGAGCTGCGGACGGCCGCCGAGATGGAAATCACCGCGGTGCCGACCTTCGTGTTCGACGGCAAGTGGATAGTGCCGGGCGCGCAGAACTCCGACACCTTCGTGCAGGTACTGCGCCGGGTCATCGCCAAGCGCACCGCGGATGTCTGACTGGCGCCCTCTCGAGGGCAGGCTCGCCGGATGGACATGCGGCCAGGGGCCGCGGCTGGTGTTCGTGCACGGCTTCACCCAGACGTCCAACTCGTGGAAGCCGATCGCCGCCCGCTTCGCCGCCGATGGCTACGAGTCGATCGTTGTCGACGCGCCGGGCCACGGTGACAGCACCAACGTGCGAGCTGACCTACGTCGCGCCGCCGACATGTTGACGGCGTTGTGCGGATTCGGTGTGTACGTCGGGTACAGCTTGGGTGGACGCTTGTGCATGCATGCGGCGCTCATGTACCCGCATCTCGTCCGCGGCCTCACGGTCATCGGGGCCTCGCCGGGCATCGCCGACGAGAGCGAACGGGCAGAGCGTCGAACGGCCGACAACAAGATGGCCGAGCACATTGTCGATGTCGGCGTGGAAACGTTTCTCGACGAGTGGCTGAGCCAACCTCTGTTCGCCGGTCTGGAACTCGACGACGAACAGCGCGCCGACCGGCTCAGGAACACGGCAGAAGGTTTGGCGAGCAGCTTGGGGCACGCGGGCGCCGGCGCGCAGGGTTCACTCTGGCCCCGCCTGCGCGAGATCAACATGCCGGTCCTCACGATCGCGGGCGAACTCGACCACAAGTTCACCGCCATCGGTCGCCAAATCGCTGCCTCGGTCCCCGAGGGTGAGTCCATAGAGATACCTCGGGCAGGCCATGCCGCCCATCTACAGGAGCCCGAG
>JAYTZE010000907.1:0-2341 GCA_043742385.1 Ilumatobacteraceae bacterium | reverse complement strand
GGTCGTGGTGGTCGACTCGGTCACAGCGGTATCGACCGAGACCTCGGACCCCGTCGTCGGGCTGGACACCGTCGTCGTTGCGACACTTTCCGTCGCTGGTGTGCTGCTGTCGGAGCAGGACGGCAATGACGAGCAGTACCACCACAACGCGAGCCGTCGGCATGAGCGCAACCTACTCTCCGCATTGCCAACCCCGTGGACCGCTCCGCCGGCCGCACGGGTTCGCGAATCACGATGGAACGTGCGGCCGGGCGCCTCAATCGCCGACGGCTTGATGTCGGTGGTCGCGATACGCATCGGCAAGGTCCTGCAGTTCAGTCTCCGGCGCTTGTTCTACTGATATGAGCGAGTTGTCAGCCCGGTGCGATGCACGAATCAACTCATCGAGCTTCCGCTGAAGTGCAACGATCTGCTTGTTCTGGGTGTGCTGGATAACGAAGACCATCACGAACGTGACCGTGGCGGTCGAGCTGTACAACGCCACCTGCCACCACGAAGGAAACCGTGTCACCGCACCAACAACAAGCCACGTTGCGGCTGCCAGGGCGGCGATGAGCCCCGCGAAGGCATTGGCAACAGTTTCGCCCGCGTGATGCAGCAGGTTGCTCGAGCGCGGCCGGATCGCGGCAACCTTTGGCGACCCACCAGGTTTGTCGGCAGGGCCAATGATGTCCATCTCAATCCTTCTCGGGTCGTTGCTGCTGAGGAACTCGCCGTCTGAACGACTGCGTGTCTCGTGGGCGGATACCCGGGTCGAGTTGGTTTGAAACGCAGGGTGGCGCATGTTTAGAGCGGTCGACGCAGGGGAACAGCCCTACGAGCGCCCACCCCCTGGTGGCGGCAGAGAGGAAGTAATTGTCATGGGAGCTTTGAGCATCCTACTGATCGCCGGTGGAGCGGTAATGGCCTTCGCGATCGAAAAAGAGGCAGAGGGCATGGACCTACGTCTCATTGGCATCATTCTGATGATTGTCGGCGGTGTGGGTCTGCTTGCCTCGCTGATGCGCGGTTCGATGATGGGCTTCAGCAGCACGCGCGAGCGTCACGTTTCCGGCGATGGCCGCACCATCGTTGAGTCGGAGCACACTTCGGGGATCTAACAAAGTGGGCTTGGCGTCGGCCACCGTTCAGCGTGAGGGGCTGTGGGCGAGGGAGTTCGTCGATCTCGTCCGTGCCGCCAGTGGCGGTCTGCTCTTCGGCGTCCCGCTGCTGTTCACGGTGGAGATAATGTGGACGGGCCAGCACACCACCCCGCGACAGGCATTAGCCGTGCTCGCAGTCAGCATCCTGGTGCTGACGGTGTTGAACCGCACAGCGGGCTTCCGCGCGGTCACCGATACAACGATACGCGATTCTGCCATCGATGCTGTTGAAGGGGTTGCGCTCGCCATCGTTCTGGTGGTTGCCATGCTGGCATTGCTCGGTGAGATCACCTCATCGACCCCGCTTGCGGTGATCCTGGGCAAATCGGTGTACGAGGTGCTACCGGTGTGCGTAGGCATCGGCGTGGCAAACAGCATCCTGCGCGAACAGTCGTCTGGGGATGACACGTCCGACGACGAGCCGGCTTCCACTGAGCCTGCGACATTGAACGCGACCGTTGCCGACCTCGGCGCGAGCACAATCGGTGCGGTGTTCATCGCGCTGAGCATCGCGCCGACCGACGAAGTGCCGATGGTGACGGCATCGCGGAGCCCACTGTGGCTGCTCGCGATCGTGGCGGCCTCGCTGTTGTTCGCGTACGCGATTGTTTTCGTGGCCGGCTTCGCCGGCCAATCGCGTCGCCATGCTCAGCCGGGTCTGCTGCAGCATCCGCTCATCGAGACCCTGGCGTCGTACGTCGTCGCCCTACTGAGCGCGTGGGCCATGCTCGGGATCTTCCAGCGCGCCGACGCACCGTGGCGGATCACGCTGGCGCACGTGATCGTGCTCGGCCTTCCGGCGGCCATCGGTGGGGCAGCCGGCAGGTTGGCGATATGACCAAGTCGTCGTCGACGAAAGCGAGCGCCCAACAGCTAGTTCGCACCGGCCCCGAGTGGCTCACCTTCGGTGTCTCGGCGTTGATCCTGGTCTTCGTCGTGGGTTTGTTGGTCGTGAGCGCCTTCCACAGCGATGTTGCGGCTGCACCAGTTGCCGACCGTCCGGGGTCGGTGCGCCAGGTCGGTGACCAGTTCTTCGTACCGGTCGAAATCGTGAACCGCGGTGACCTGGGTGCTGCCCAGGTGCAGGTGGTGGCCGAGCTGACGATCGATGGAAACATCACCAGCAGCGATCAGGTAATCGACTTCCTCGGCGGCGGAGAGACTCAGGAACTCACGTTCGTCTTCGCCGCGAATCCGGC
>JAYTZE010000906.1:0-2349 GCA_043742385.1 Ilumatobacteraceae bacterium | reverse complement strand
GTCTGGCGGGGGCGGATCGCAGGCGTCGTGGAATGCGGAGGTCATGTACGGCTGCGTCAGCTCTGCGACCGGCTTCACGGACGAGGTTCCGTCGACCTTCGTCACCGTGAACGTGATGTCTTGATCGATCGGGCCGTCGACCTGTAACAGCGCGAGACCGTTGACCGGCTCGGTCGAGTCCGTGAGACCCGATCCAGTCGTCATGGTCACACTCGCGACGTCGGGGTCGGCTTGGACGACAGCACCGAAAATCGGCGCTCCCTCGACGTACCCAGAGGCGAACGTCGTCACCGCGAGCCCGTCCTGCAATTTGCCGTACCAGGCCGCATACGACAGATTGACCGAGGTCGGAGCCACGATGCTGATACGCATGTCACCCCGTGGAAAACACCATCCCGCCGGCGCCCAGCCTGGCGGCCCGCCGAAGCTGTAGATGTCGTCTGGGTATCGGTTGATGTAGGCCGTGATGACAACGCCACTCGGCGTCTCGCGAGTGGCGAGCAGTTCCATCGGCGATTCCTCATACGCACTCGCGGCGTACATTCCAGGACCTCCCGCTGATCGGCTGTCAGCCGATACTGCTCCGTCGGACGCAAGCGGAGGAGGGAGAACCATGGTGGTGGGCACCGGTGCGACCGTCTCAACCGACGGGCTGGTGTCGGCGGGTTCGTCAGTCGCGGCTGTGGTGCTCGGAACTGCCCCAACGCGCGGGTTTGCCTCGTCGGCGGATCGGCCGATCAGAAACCCTCCGGTACCAGCGACCAACGCTGCCACGATCGCTATCACGACGGAGCGACGCCCACGCTGCTCCAACCGCTGGACCGGTGACTCGACCTCGATCATCTCCAACCTCCATCGATGGCACGTTAGACGTGGCGATCTAGCGAATAGTTCCCCCGAGTTGCTCTATTTCTGCCAGACGCGCCCCGCGGGCAAACGCCCCGAATGGCATCGCTGCACTGCCCTCGGGTTGCACGGTGAGCAGACGCATCCCACCGACACGATCGCCAACCAGTTCGTTCGAGCTCGGTGCACTGGCGTCGATCAACTCAGACGCAACGATGCGTAGCCGACGACCACGCAGCGTTGTCCACGCCCCGCCGAGACGTACGAGCCGATCAACCTCGGTTGGCCGTCTCGACCAGTCGATCTGCAGTTCCTCCGCGCGGATCTTGGCGGCGTACGTCGGTTCGCCCGACTGTGGTTGGGCCTCGCCCAGGCCCGCACGCAACTCCTCGACGAGAACCTGTGTGCCAACCTCCAGCAACTCGCGCCGTAGCTGTGCCGCTGTTGTCGACGCTGAAATGGGCACGATCTCGCGTCGATAGACCGGGCCGGTATCGAGACCCTCCTCGAGTTGCATCAGGCACACGCCAGTCTCGCTGTCGCCTGCCAACAAGGCACGCTCGACCGGCGCCGCACCGCGCCATCGCGGGAGCAGCGAGAAGTGCAGATTGACCATCGGCAACACATCCAACACGTGGGGCTTGATCAACTGTCCGAACGCCACGACGACGCCAAGATCGGCGCCGACTCCGAGCGCATCATCGACCGCATGTGAGACGGGCAAGCCCAACTCGACCGCTGCCGCTTTCACCTCGCTCGGCATCAGTTGCGATCCGCGCCCGCGGCGCTTGTCGATACGCGTGACAACCAGCGCGATCTCGAATCCGGCGGCTACCAGCGCGCGTAGCGGCGGTACTGCCATCTCGGGTGTCCCGAAGTACACCAAGCGGCGCGGTGGCGCGGCCCGGGTCACTGCAGTCGTATTCGCCGCTTCGGGGCCTCGACTGCCGGTTGCTCTTGAACGCGGCGGTATTCGATCATCGCTTCCTTGCGCTGTTCTGGCGTCATGCGGTCGAACATCAGCACACCGTGGAGGTGATCGATCTCGTGCTGGAACAAGCGACCCATCAACTCGCTGGCCTCGAGCTCGATCTCGTCGCCGTCGACGTTCAATCCGCGCAGCAGCACGTGGTTGGGACGCAGCATCTCGACGTAGAGACCGGGGATGCTGAGGCAGCCCTCGTCGTACAGCCATTCGCCGCTGGACTCGACGATCTGCGGGTTGATGATGGCCATCTGCTCGTCGTCGACATCCCACACGAAGATCTGCTTCTGCACACCGATCTGCGGAGCAGCCAGAGCGATTCCGGAATCGCTCTCGTACAGCGTGTCGAACATGTCGTCGACCAGGCGAGCGATCTTTCCGTTGACATCGGTGACTTCTGTTGCCTTGGTCTTCAACACGGGGTCGCCGTATGTGCGGATCTGGTACGCCATAACTGCAAGGCTACCGATCGAGATGGGCCACTACTTCGACGAGGATCCCGACTCGCCATCGATGCC
>JAYTZE010000905.1:0-9380 GCA_043742385.1 Ilumatobacteraceae bacterium | reverse complement strand
AATCACGCGGTTGTGACCGGTGGACGCACCGGCGCAATCGCGGTCGAGATCGTTCATCGAGTTCTCACCGTATCCTGCGCCCGAACGTGGCAACCTTGCGGACATGCAAATCGCAATGGTTGGTCTCGGGCGCATGGGCGCCAATATGGTGCGCCGACTGCAGCGTGCCGGCCACGACTGCGTCGCCTACGACCTCAACCAGGCCGCCGTAGAGGCCGCCGAGGCCGACGGCGCAGTTGGCGCACTCACTCCACAACAAGCGGTCGACTCGCTGACTGCGCCGCGACACGTGTGGTTGATGGTTCCCGCGGCGTATGTCGGTAGCGCCATCGACACGTTCGCTCCGCTGCTGTCACGCGGTGACACCCTGATCGACGGCGGCAATTCGTGGTACCGCGACGATGTCGATCGGGCGGCCCCGTTGCGCGCTGCAGGAATCAACTACCTCGACGTCGGCACGAGCGGTGGGGTGTTCGGGCTCGAGCGCGGCTACTGCCTGATGGTCGGCGGATCCGCAGACGCTGTGGCCGAGATGGCACCAATCTTCGACGATCTTGCCCCTGGCGCCGGCACTGTCGAACGCACACCCGGCCACTCCGGCGAACCGGTTCCTGCCGAGAAGGGCTGGCTGCATTGCGGGCCCAGCGGCGCAGGCCACTTCGTGAAGATGGTGCACAACGGCATCGAGTACGGCCTGATGGCGGCCTACGCCGAGGGTCTCAACATCTTGTCGCAGGCCAACATCGGTGCCGTCGACCGTCCGAAGGACGCCGAAACGGCGCCCCTCACCCACCCCGAGTACTACCAGTACGACTTCGACCTCGGCGCCATCAGCGAGCTGTGGCGACGTGGCAGCGTGGTCTCGAGCTGGCTGCTCGATCTCACAGCCGCGGCATTCGCTGCCGACCCGACGCTCGCGGGCTTCGAGGGGCGCGTCAGCGATAGCGGCGAGGGGCGTTGGACGGTGCACGCAGCCATCGACGAGGGCGTGCCAGCGCCCGTGCTCAGCGCAGCGCTGTACGAGCGATTCGATTCTCGGGGCAGGGCCGACACTGCCAACAAGATCCTGTCGGCGCTGCGCGCTCAGTTCGGTGGTCACGTAGAAGGGACGGGTCGCTCCAAATGAGTGTCGGTACACAACCCCCCGCCGATGCCCTCGTGCTGTTCGGTGCAACCGGTGATCTCGCCAAGCGCAAGCTGTTCCCAGCGCTGTACCACCTCGAACGCCACGGCAGCCTGAAGGTGCCGGTCATCGGTGTGGCCCGCAGTGAATGGACCGACAAGGCATTCTGCGACAACGCCCACGATGCAATCATCGACGCCATCCCCGATGCCAAGGCCGCCGTCATCGACGCGTTGATGCAACGCCTCGACCTGATCCAGGGTGACTATGGCGACCCCAAGACCTGGGCCTCGCTGCGCCGCACACTCGACAAACACAAGAGCACGACCGCCGTGTTCTACATGGCGATTCCGCCGACGATGTTCCGCTCCGTCGCCAAGTCGCTCGCGTCTGTCGGCCTCAACGAGCGCGGCCGGATCGTGGTCGAAAAGCCGTTCGGTCGCGACCTGGTCAGTGCCGTGGAGCTGAACGCAACGTTGCATTCGGTCTTCCCCGAGGAGCGCATCTTCCGCATTGACCACTACCTCGGCAAGGAGAGTGTCGAGGATCTGCTGGTGTTCCGATTCTCGAACGCCTTGCTCGAACCGGTATGGAACCGCAACTACGTGCGCAGCGTGCAGATCACGATGAGCGAGACCATTGGTGTCGAAGGTCGCGGCAGTTTCTACGACGGGGTCGGTGCGATTCGCGACGTCATGCAGAACCACCTCCTGCAGGTCCTTGCCCTGGCGGCAATGGAGCCACCGGTCGGACCCGATTCCAGCTATCTGCAGGACGAGAAAGCCAAGGTGTTCGCGGCGATGCGCCCGATCGATCCGGCCATGCTGGTGCGGGGCCAGTACGTGGGCTACCGCGACGAGCCAGGTGTCGCCGCCGACTCGACGGTCGAGACATTTGCCGCTGCCCGTCTAGAGATCGACTCGTGGCGTTGGGCGGGCGTACCGTGGTTCGTTCGTTGTGGGAAAGGACTGAGATCGGCCGCCACCGAGGTCGTCGTCGAGTTTCGCGAGCCGCCAAGCCTGCTGTTCGACGAAGCCGGAGGGCCGACGCCGTCGCGCAACCTCGTTCGATTCCGGTTGGGCAGGAACGACGGTGTCACATTTACGCTGCAGGCCAAGACACCCGGACCACACCTCGACAGTCAGAGTGTCGACGTCGCCGTCGATTTTGCTGCCGCCCTCGGTGAGCGCCGCGAAGCGTACGAACGCCTGCTCGACGACGCCATGGCCGGCTTGCCGCGCCGCTTCGCCCGCGAGGACGTGGTCGAGCAGACCTGGCGGGTCGTGCAACCAGCGCTTGATACTCCCGGTGCAGTGCATCCGTACTTTCGTGGCGATTGGGGACCTGCCCAAGCCGATCGGATCCTCGACGGCGACAGTTGGTTCGTGCCCTCATGAATCAGCCGACCGATGTGCCACCTACCGAGGACCCTCGTCCCGAAGGATTGGCTCGCGCCGACTCGTTGTTGCTGGTCAACACCGGCGATGGCAAGGGAAAGAGCAGTGCCGCATTTGGCGTGATGCTGCGTTCGGTGGCCATGGGCTGGCCGGTGGCCGTGTTGCAGTTCGTCAAGAGCGGCGAGTGGAAGGTCGGCGAGGAGAAGATCGGCCGCCAGCTCGGGGTCGAATGGCACTCGCTCGGCGAAGGATTCACCTGGGATTCAACCAACCTCGACCACGACAAGGAAGTCGCCCAGAAGGCATGGCACGTGGCCGCCGACGCGATCGTTAGCGGGAAGTTCCGACTCGTCATCCTCGACGAACTGACCTATCTGTGCACCTGGGGATGGATCGACACCGGCGAGGTCGTCGACGCATTGCGTGACCGGCCCGACAATGTCAACGTGATCGTGACCGGCCGCGATTGTCCCGCCGAGATCGTCGCGATCGCCGACACCGTCACCGAGATGCGCAAGATCAAGCACGCCTACGACAAGGGCATCACCGCCAAGAAGGGCATCGAGTACTGATCTCGGCGGCTGGGCAATTGTGAACGACGGCGACATACAGCCCGTCGCGAAGGGCGACGTTGTGCCGGAGGGCGAACGCTGCCGCCGTGGGCGGCCGAGCGCCGAGAGTACCTCACCGCCCCACAGTAGGTGGGTTAAGCCTTCACCCACTCGTGGATGCGGCGGATGCCTTCCTCCATGTCGGCATCGGCCATCGCAAAGCTGAAGCGCGCATAACCGGGGGTGCCGAACGCCTCGCCCGGCACAAACGCCACCTTGGCCTCACCGAGAATGTTGTCGGCAAGCTCGAGTGTGGTGGTGCTGACCGTGCCGTTGGGGCCCAGCGGACGTCCGAGCAGCGCCCTGAAGTTGGGGTAGCAGTAGAACGCTCCCTGGGGAACAATGGCGGTGACATCGGGAATGTCGTTGAGCATGTGATGCATGGTGACGGCGCGTCGGGCGAAGGCCTCGCGCATCATGACCACTGCCGACAGATCGCCCCTGACAGCCTCGAGTGTCGCCATCTGGGCAACGTTGTCGACGTTGGAGGTGCTATGCGACTGGAAGTTGATCGCCGCCTTCATCACATCGCCGGGCCCGATCATCCAGCCAACGCGCCAGCCGGTCATGGCGTAGGTCTTGGCCACACCGTTGACGATGACGCACTGGTTGGCGAGCTCTGGCACTGCCGTCGGCATGCTGACGAACTTGTTGTCGCCGTACACGAGGTGCTCGTAGATCTCGTCGGTGAGGACCCATACACCGTTGTCGACGGCCCATCGGCCGATCGCTTCGACCTCGTCGGGTGTATAGATCGCACCGCTCGGATTGTCGGGACTGACGAATAGCAAGACCTTGGTGCGCGGGGTCAGCGCCGCATCGAGCTGCTCGATCGTTGCCTTGAACCCGGTGGATTCATCGGTCTGCACCACTATCGGCACGCCTCCGGCGAGCGTGATCGCCTCGGGGTACGTCGTCCAGTAGGGAGCCGGGCAGATGACTTCGTCACCCGGGTCGCACAACGCGGCGAAGGCCGTGAACACTGCGTGTTTGCCGCCGTTGGTCACCAATACCTGGCTGGCCTGACATTGGAAGCCCGAGTCACGAAGTGTCTTTGTGGCGATCGCCTCGCGGAGCTCGGGTAGACCGGCGGCCGGCGTGTACTTGTGGTTTTTGGGGTCGCGACAGGCGCGAGCGGCGGCCTCGACGATGTTGTCGGGGGTCGGGAAGTCGGGTTCGCCGGCCCCAAAGCCGATCACGTTCTCGCCCGTGGCCTTCAGTGCCTTGGCTTTGGCGTCGACGGCGAGCGTTGCCGATTCGGCGATGGCGGCGAGACGTGCGGACGTGCGATTCACTGATGAGCCCTTCGATGGAGTTGCGACCGGATGCTACTTGCCACCCTCTCTCGGACTCCGCCGACATTTTCGTCACAGTCCGTTGGCCACTCAGTCCGGGCAGGCGAGACTGGTTCGGTGACGACGACGCCGACGATGCTGGACATTCCTCGCTCGATGCTGCCGAGCGACGGGCGATTCGGGTGCGGACCGTCGAAGATCCGCCCCGAGCAGGCGTTGGCGCTCGCCAAGGCGAACAGCAGGCTGCTCGGCAGCTCCCACCGCCAGGCACCTGTGAAGAACCTGGTCGGTTCGGTGCGCAGTGGACTGGCCGAGCTGTTCTCGCTCCCCGACGGCTGGGAGATCGTGCTGGGCAATGGCGGGTCCACGATGTTCTGGGATGTCGCCACGTTTGGGCTGATCGCCGAGCGCAGCCAGCACTACGCGTTCGGCGAATTTTCCTCGAAGTTCGCCGAGGCTGCTGCGTCGGCGCCTCACGTGGGCGAGCCCGTCGTAACCCGTTGCGAACCCGGCACGCATCCTCAGATCGACACGGCGGCTGACGGGGTCGACACGGTCGCGCTCACCCACAACGAGACGTCGACGGGCGTTGCCATGCAACTTCGACGGCCTGGCGGCGGTGCATTGGTCGTCGTCGATGCAACCTCCGCGGCTGGCGGGTTGCCGTGGTCGCCGAACGATGTCGACGTCTACTACTTCGCTCCGCAGAAGTGCTTTGCCAGCGACGGTGGGTTGTGGCTGGCCGCCTGCTCGCCCACCGCGATCGAGCGGGCGCGCGCCATCAAAGCGACAGGGCGTTGGGCGCCGGCATCGCTCGATCTCACCATCGCGCTCAACAACTCCCTGGCCAACCAGACGTACAACACGCCGGCATTGGCGACGCTCGTACTGCTCGACGAACAGCTGAAGTGGATGCTCGTCAACGGCGGCCTGCAGTGGTGCGTCGACCGCTGCCGCACATCGTCGAGCCACCTGTACGAGTGGGCAACGGCGTCGGCGTATGCCACCCCGTTCGTCACCGACCCAGCGCAACGCTCAGCCGTCGTCGGCACCATCGACCTCGACGACTCAGTCCGCGCCGACGACGTGAGCGCGGCACTGCGGGCCAACGGAATCGTCGACACCGACAGCTACCGCAAGCTCGGCCG
Source organism: Ilumatobacteraceae bacterium (assembly GCA_043742385.1). GTDB lineage: Bacteria > Actinomycetota > Acidimicrobiia > Acidimicrobiales > Ilumatobacteraceae > JAENVT01. The sequence continues at coordinate 3,806 of JAYTZE010000905.1, read as the reverse complement.
CAATCAGCTGCGCATCGGTATGTTTCCTGCCGTGGAACCTGATGATGTCGCTATGCTCACTGGCTGCATCGACTACGTCGTCGAGGCTCTCGCCGGGTGAATGTCGCCGATGTCCTGTCGACCCACTTCGTCGGGGTCGCGCCGCTGAACCGGCCCATCATGGTGCTGGCCCTGCGTGGCTGGTTCGACATCGCCGAGGTCGCCACGACCGCCATCAACGAACTGTTCGTCGATCGAATCGCTCCCATCGTGGCCTCGATCGATCCCGATCCGTTCTTCGATTTCACACAAGAGCGCCCACACGTCGAACTCGACGACGACGAGGTTCGCCACATCCACTGGCCCGACAACGAATTCCGCTTCGCCCGCTTCCCGGGCACGCCTCACGATCTCGTCGTGCTGGCGGGGGTCGAGCCGCACCTGCGCTATGCCACGTTCGCCGACAGCGTGCTCGAAGTTGCCAGGCGCTCGAAGTGTGAGGTCGTCGTCACCGTCGGCGCGGTGGCCGACACCATCCCCCACACGCGACCGCCGCTCGTTGTGGGCAGCACCACCAACGTCAGTTTGCTGACTGCGCTCGGCTTGTCGCCGCCGCGGTACCAGGGCGTCACCGGTCTGGTCGGCGTGCTGCAGGAGCGTCTCGATCGCGCCGGAATGCCGGCCATTTCGCTTCGGGTTGGTGTGCCGCACTACCTCGGTAACGCGCAGCATCCGCAATCCTCCATCGCCTTGCTGCAACACCTCCACCATGTGCTCGGCGTGCCCGTTCACACCGCACGTCTTGCCGCCGAGGCCGCGCGCCGCAGGGTGCTGCACGACGAAGCGGTGGCCGACGACGACCAGGCCAGCGCCTACGTGGCCATGCTGGAACGCGAGTACGACCAGCGGTCCGAAGACGCGATTCCGTCGGGCGACGATCTCGCGGCCGAGTTCGAGAAGTTCCTGCGCGACCAGCGCAACGACGAGAGCTAGAGCAGCGGGCGCTAACCCCCGACATCGACTTTGGCGGCGCGGAACCCTGCTTCGAGGTCGGCGATGATGTCTTCGATCGACTCGAGTCCGACACTGAGGCGCACCAGTCCGGGATAGACGCCGGTCGAAGCCTGCTCTTGCTCGGTGAGCTGGCTGTGAGTGGTGGTCGCAGGTTGGATCACCAGACTGCGCACGTCGCCGATGTTGGCGACATGGCTGTGCAGTTCGAGGGCCTCGACGAATCTCGTGCCGGCCTCTTTGCCGCCCTCGATGATGAAGGCGATGATCGACCCGTAGCCCTTGTCCCGGCCGTACTTCTTGGCCCGTTCGTGCCACGGGCTCGACGCCAGACCGGCCCAGATGACTCCCTCGACCTCGTCGCGACCCTGCAGGAACTCGGCAACCTTGGCGGCGTTCGAGAAGTGGCGCTCCATGCGCAGGCTCAAGGTTTCGAGGCCCTGGAGAAAGAGGAAGGCATTGAACGGGGCGACCGCCGCTCCGGTGTCGCGCAGTCCTTGCACGCGGGCCTTCAAGATGAAGGCACCGTGCCCGAGCGCGGGCCAGTACGGCAGACCGTGGTAGCTGGGATCGGGCTCGGTGAAGTTGGGGAACCGACCATTGCCGAAGTCGAAAGTTCCACCGTCGGTGATGGAGCCGCCGATCGACGTGCCATGACCGCCGATGAACTTGGTGAGCGAGTGCACGACGATGTCGGCACCCCACTCGATTGGGCGGATGAGGTACGGCGTCGGCACGGTGTTATCGACGATCAACGGAACGCCGGCATCGTGAGCGACCTTGGAGACGCCTTCGATGTCGAAGATGTCGTTCTTCGGATTCGACAGCACCTCACCGAAGAACAGCTTGGTGTTGGGTTTCACGGCATTTCGCCACTGCTCGAGATCGTCGGGGTCGTCGACGAACGTGACCTCGATGCCATGCTTGGGCAGCGTGTAATGCAGCAGGTTGTAGGTGCCGCCATACAGCGACGGCGAGGCGACGACGTGGTCGCCGACCTCGGCGATGGTGGTGATCGCCAGCATCTCGGCGGCCTGGCCGGAGCTCACGACCAGCGTGCCGGGGATCCCGATGGCCGTCATGCAGCCTCCCTCCAACGCATTCAGACGTGCTTCGAGCGCCCCCTGCGTCGGGTTCATGATGCGCGTGTAGATGTTGCCGACCTCGGCGAGTGCAAACAGGTTTGCCGCATGCGCCGAGTCACGGAACTCGTAGCTCGTGGTCTGGTAGATCGGCACGGCCCGCGCGCCTGTCGTTGGGTCGGGATCTCCCCCGACGTGAATCTGGCGTGTCTCGAATCCCCATGCATCACTCATGGCGGGACACGCTACTGACGTAAATCCCGACCAATCAAGTCGGAATTAAGGATGCACCGTCGCTTGCGACGCCAACTGCTGCCGAAGCTCGCGCTTCAAGAACTTGCCGGCGGGGTTGCGCGGCAGTGGATCGGGCACGATGATCACCCGCGACGGGATCATGAACGCGGCGATCTTGGTCGACAGGAATGTGCGCAGATCCTCGGGCGTCAGCGTCGCGTCATCGATGAGATGGATCGCCACAGCGACCTCCTCGCCCAGCCGTTCGTCAGGGATGCCGAAGACCGCAGCTTCGTGGATTGAGGGATGCTCGTAGATCGCCGCCTCGACCTCGGCGCAGTAGACGTTCTCGCCACCGCGCAGGATCATGTCCTTCAGCCGATCCTCGACGTAGAAGAAGCCGTCCTCGTCGACTCGGCCGATGTCGCCGCTACGCAGCCAGCCGTCGACGATCGTCTCCGCCGTTGCTTCGGGCTTGTTCCAGTAACCACGGATCAGCATCGGCCCGTTGAACCAGATCTCGCCACGTTGGGCGGTCGGCACCTGGCGACCGTCGGGGTCACGCACTTCGATGCGCATGATCGGCATCACCCGGCCGGTCGACGTCGGATGGGTCAAGTAGTCGGCACCGGTGTTGTTAGGCCCGTATGCATTGGTCTCAGTCATTCCGTAGCCGAGAGTGGGGCCGCCAGTCTTGACGCTGCCGGCGACGCGTTCGACCAAGGCGGGCGGAGCCGGCGCACCGCCGCCGCCCACACCGCGCAGGCTCGACGTGTCGAAGTCGCCGAATCGCGGCGAGTTGACCAGATCCCAGCTCTGTGTGGGAACACCGATGAAGTTGGTGACCCGCTCGCGTTCGATCAACTCCAATGCCTTCTCGGCATTCCACCGATACATCATCACCAGCTTCGACTTCGAGACAACGCAGCTCAACAGCACCGGCACACAGCCGGTGACGTGGAACAACGGCACGATGAGGATGAAAACCAGGCTTCCGGTAGGCGCCGGCGCCACGCCCGGCGGCTGGGCAGACTCGGCACGCACGACATCGATCGCGGCACGGCTACCGAACGCCATCACCGACGACACGATTGCACCGTTGGTCGAAACCGCACCCTTCGGTCTGCCTGTGGTGCCCGACGTGTAGAGGATGGTTGCGTCGTCGTCCCCGCCGATATCGACGACCGGCATCGCGGCGCCTGCCACGACGACATCGTTCCACTGATCGACGTCGTTGCCCGATGGCGACGGGGCGCGCACCTCGAGCATGCGAACACCCAATCGCCGGCATGGGTTGATCGATCGGCCGAGTCGCTCGTCGTCGGCGATCAAAAGCGACGCACCGCTGTCGGCGAGCGCGTAGTCGATCTCATCCTCGACCCACAGGGCGTTCAGCGACACCGACACACCGCCGATCGAGATGATCGCGAACATCGACATGACCCATTCGGGATAGTTGCGCATGCCGATGGCCACCCGGTCGCCCTTGGCGATGCTGTA
>JAYTZE010000904.1:0-1010 GCA_043742385.1 Ilumatobacteraceae bacterium | reverse complement strand
TCGACGATCAGCAGGGCAACCTGCGCGGCGCCGAGAGGCTTGGGATATCTACGGTGTTCTTCGACCCGACCGACCCCGGGAGTTCGTTCGCGCGGATCGAAGCGGCTTTGGTCTGATCAAGCGGGATTGAAGATCAACTCCACCGTCCGCTCGTCGTTGCCGCGAACGACGGTCAATGTCAGCGTCTCGCCGGCAGCGGCCAATGCGTCATGCAGTGTTTCGATCGACACGAGGGGCGTGCCACCGACTGCCACCAGCAAGTCGCCCTCGGCGATGCCGGCGTTGGCCGCTGGGCCTTCTGGCTCGACACCGCGAACCAGCAAACCATCGCGCGGCGGCAGGCCGACCGAGGCACGAAGCTTGGCGGCAACCTCGGGCGGCGCTAGGGCGACACCAAGTCGGGGACGAACAACCGATTTGCCTGCAGCGAGATCATCGATGGTCGACCGCAGTGAAGCGTCGACGGGACGGGCGACATAGAACCCGCGCCCGGTGCGGTGGGTGTTCAATCCGACGACGCGACCGTCGGCATCCGCTACTGGGCCGCCCGATGAACCGCGAACGAGCGGCGCAGTGTGTTCGACACCGCCATGCACCTCGCGCCCTCGGGGGCCGTGGAAGGCAACGTCGACCGACGAAACCATTCCGAACGAGATCCGAGCACGGTGTCCGCCGCGGCTCAGGGCGAAGACAACGTCGCCGGCTTGCGGAGGTCGGTCCGCCCACGTGGCCGCGATGGCGGCGCCGGTATCGACCTCGAGCACGACGAGATCGCCATCTTCGTCGGATCCGGTGACCGAGGCCTGTTCGGCGCGACCATCGGCGAAGGTCACCAGCGTGGTTCGATCGCGGAGGTTGTGGGCGTTGGTCAGCACCTTGTGGGGGGCGATCACGATGCCGCTGCCGCGACCGTCCTGCCCGATGGTCACGATGGATCCAGCCAGCGCAGCAAGCACGGACCGGGCGGACGAGGAGATATCGTCGATTGTTGGCATTGTTACTTGCTCCTT
>JAYTZE010000903.1:0-4751 GCA_043742385.1 Ilumatobacteraceae bacterium | reverse complement strand
TCAGCCAGCGGCAAGACGCCGCACGCCACGAGCGAGTCGTTGACCGGCTGCAGCATCGGCTCCCTTTCGGAGCACGCTGCGACCACGTACTGACAGCGCGGAGCGAACGCACATCCGACGGGCGCCTCGTAGAGCCGCGGCGGGATTCCACCGATGGGTGTCAGCTCCCGGTCAGGACGGTCGAGACGTGGAAGCGAGGCAAGCAGGCCAGCCGTGTATGGGTGCTGGGGGCGGTGGAAGATGTCGACGACCGGGCCAGATTCGGCGATACGGCCGGCGTACATGACGTGCACGCTGTCGGCCAGACCGGCGACAACTCCGAGATCATGTGTGATCAGCACAATCGTCAACTCGCGTGATCTGCGCAGCGATCGGAGCAGATCGAGGATCTGCGCCTGCACCGTGACGTCGAGAGCAGTGGTCGGTTCGTCGGCGATCAAGATGTCGGGGTCGTTGGCCAGCGCCATGGCGATCATCACGCGCTGTCGCATGCCACCCGAGAGCTCGTGGGGATACGACCGGGCGTGCCTGGTGGCCTCGGGAAACGACACCATTTCCAACAGTTCGATCGCCTTCGACTCAGCCCGGCGGGGGCTCACCTGCTGGTGGGTGATGACCGCCTCGGCGATCTGACGACGGATGTCGAGGACCGGATTGAGCGATGTCATCGGATCCTGGAAGATCATCCCGATTCGCCCGCCGCGGATCGACCGCAGGACGGACGGCGATGCCCGCAGCAACTCGACTCCATCGAAGCGCACCGAGCCCGTTGCTACGGCATTCACGTCCAGCAGACCCAGCGCAGCCAACATCGAAGCGCTCTTGCCCGAGCCCGACTCGCCGACGACTGCCGCGACCTCGCCACGATGAACGGTGAGGTCAAGCCCGCGTACGGCGTTTACATGCCCGCCGCGGACTGCAAACCGGACATCGAGGTCGCGGATCTCGAGCAATGGGTGCGTCGCGGCCTCGATCATCGCTTCGCCCGCACGTCGAGCGCATCGCGTAGACCGTCGCCCAGGAAGTTGAACGCCATCGCGACTGTGAGGATGGCGATGCCGGGCGCCACGGCGATCCACCACTGGTAGAAGAACTGTGCACCGTCGGTGATCATCGCCCCCCACTCCGGCGAGGGTGGCTTGGCCCCGAGACCGAGGAAGCTCAGCGTGGCGGTGAGGATGACCACCTGCCCGAGGTCGAGCGTTGCGTTGATCAGGGCCGGCGTGAACGACAACGGCAGGACATGCTTGTGCAGTATTCGCCAACGTGTTGCACCGATCGACATCGCAGCCTGGATGTGATCGCGATGCTTGACCGCCATGACCTGACCTCGAATGAGACGGGCGTAGATCGGCCACCACACGATCACCATGGCGAAGAAGGCGTTGCGCAGACCTGGGCCCAAGGCGGCGGCGACTGCCATGGCTAAGAAGATCGGGGGAAAGGCAAATGTCACGTCGACGAGGCGCATGACGAGGCTGTCGACCTTTCCGCCCATGAAACCTGCGGCCGCACCAAGCACCGTGCCGATCGTCACCGCCGTGACGATGACGGCGAGCGAGACCGGCAGAGTTTGTCGTGCCCCGTAGAGCGTGCGGGTGAAGACGTCGCGACTGAGCGCGTCGGTGCCCAGCCAGTGGTCCCAACTCGGCGGCTGCAGCCGCTTGCCGACGGCTTCCAGCGCCGAGTACGGCGCCCACCACTGCACGGTGAACACGACAATCAGCCAGACGACTGCGACGATCATCCCCCCGATGACCGTGACCCGCCTCCACGGCGACTTCCACGTCGAACGCGGGCCTGCGTCGGCATGGATACGCGACTCCGCCGAGAGCAGACTCATGCCAACCTGAGCTTCGGATCGGCCACCGCGTACAGCACGTCAGTGGTGAGGTTGGCGAGCAGGAACGCCAGACCGGCGAACAGTGACACGCCGTTGACCGCCGGGAAGTCGAGAGTATTGGCCGCCTGCACGGCATACGAGCCGATACCGTTCCATTGAAAGATCGTCTCGGTCAGGACTGAGGCTGTCAGCAACTGGGCGAACGAAAAGCCGAGGATCGTCAACGTGGGGAGCCAAGCGTTGCGTAGCACGTGACGACGCATCACCAGTCGCTCGGCGAGGCCCTTCGCTCGCGCAGTGCGCACGTAGTCGGCGTTGATCTCGTCGAGCATCGCAGCGCGAACCAGCCGTGACAGCTGTCCCATGTATGCCCAACCAAGTACGAAGCACGGCAACACCAGTCGCCACAGACATTGCCGGAAGAGGGTGAAGTTGCCGTCGAGCAGCGAGTCGATCGTGTAAAACCCGGTGACCTGATCTGGCGGCTTGGTTCTTGGCGGCAGCCGTCCGGGGCCCGGGAACCATCCGAGTCGGGCATACAACACGAAGAGAAAGACGAGACCGATCCAGAACACCGGCAGCGACGACCCCAGTAGAGCGAACCCGCGGCTGATGTGATCAGCCGGTCTGTCTTTCTTGCTGGCCGCGTACGCCCCCAGCGCTACACCACCCACACCCCCGACCAGAAGCGCCCCGGCCGCGAGTTCGAGTGTCGCCGGGAGGCGGTCGAGAAGATCGCTTGTGACCGGTTGACGAGTGCGGAAGGAGGTCCCGAGGTCACCCGTGAGGAGGTTCTTGATGTAGATGAAGTACTGCTCGGGCAGCGACCCGTTGAGACCCCACCGGGCCTTCGCTGCTGCGACGACCTTCTCGTTGTTCAGTGCGCGTTCACCGACGATCGACGTCAAGGGATTGGCCGGGATGAGCCTCGAGATGCAGAACGCGATCGTGACGATCCCGAGCAGCAGCAGGGGCATGACCGCGAGCCGACGAAGGATGAATCGCCTCACGGCTGAAGACTGCCAGGCTTCCTGGTCAGCCTGCGAGACCGAGCAAACCGAGATCGAGGTTGCAGCAGGCGCTGTAGTGCATGCCGGTGATGTCTGACGCTGTCGCCAGCACCAGCTGCGGGTTGACGATCGGCACGATGATTGCATCGGCGATCATCTGCTGGCCGAGGTCGGTGTAGGCCTTCGTTCTGGCATCACCCGACGATGCCAACGCTGTGGCCAGCAACTCGGACTCCTTGGGGTTGTCGAGTGGCGCGCCGGCGTCGCCGCCGCCCGCTCGTACAGCCCACGACGACCCAGGAATCTCGCCGAAGTACTGAATGTATTGGCTCGGATCCGTGTGGTCGGGCGCAAAGTACACGGCAGTGACCGGAATGCCCTTGGCGTTGATGCGGTCCGCCCATTCGGGGAACTGCACCGGAGTCAGCTGGAGGTTGATGTTCACCTTGACAAGGTCCTGCTGGATTTTCTGCATCATGAGGCTGAAGTCGACTCCGTACACGTTGGCCTCCGGGTAGGTGGCGTCGAGATCGAACCCATCGGCGAGCCCGGCGTCGCTGAGCATCTGCTTCGCCCCCTCGAGGTCGTAGCTCGGCAGCTCCAGGTCGGCGCTGCCTACAAACCCGTTGGGAATGGGTGACGCCTGCTTCTTGCCCTTTCCGGCAACCAACGACTCGATCGCTCCGTCGTAATCGATGGCCTTGACGATGGCCTTGCGAACGTTGACATCTAGGAGGTTCTCGGCCCCCTCGGCACCGGGGCTCAAGGCGATGTACACGTAGTTAAACGAGTCGACGACCGACGTGCTGACGTTCGAGTCGCCTTCCAGCTGGCTGACAGAGTCGAGCGAGATCTGCATGGCGATGTCGGCATCGCCTGCCTGCAACTGCTGCAGCTGCGACGAGGAGTCCTTGACCTGGGAGATGGTCACCCGTGGGAAGACTGGCTTATTGGGGCCCCAGTAGCCGTCGTTCCGAGCAAGAATCAGAGACTCGCCTTGCGTGTAGGACTCCAGTGTGTAGGGCCCGCTGCCAGCGGAGTTGGAGAGGAACCATTCCTCCGCCTTGTCGGCGGTTTCGGCATCGGCTGCTGCGCTGGCACCCTGCTCCGTGGCCACGTCGCTGTTGATCACTCCGAGGTAGCTCGCCGCGGCGATCGGCAGGAACGCCGAGTTCGGGGCTTCGAAGGTGGCGACGACGGTCCCTGCGTCGGGAGCCTCGAGACTCTTCAGACCCGACATCAAGTAGGAGGCGGGCGCGTTGATGTTGGCGAGCCGCTCCCATGACCACTTCACGTCTGCGGCCTCCACCGCCGATCCATCGGCGAACGTGGCCGCCGGGTCGAGCTTGAACGTGAACACTGTATTGTCGGCATTGCCCTCCCAACTGGTTGCAAGGCGCGGCAGGATCTTGTTGGGGTCGGCGGGATCGACCGTGATCAGCGTCTCGTACACCGCGGTGTTGAAGATCTGGCACGTGTCGCAGTAGCTGCGACTGACGTCGAGCGAGTTGACGTCCATGTCGCGGGCAATGACCAACTCGCGGCCTTCGGTCGCAGGCGCTGCAGGCGCTGCCGTGCCCGCATTCGTGCCGGCATTCGTGTCCGAAGTTGGCTCGCTGCCGGCGGGAGCCGCAGTTGCCGAAGTGTCGTTGCTATCGCTTCCACACGACGCAGCCGTGATCGTCGCAACCAAGGCGACAGAGACGATCCTCGTCCACTTCCCAGCTCTAATGTGTCGACGCAATGTCAGACCCCCTGTTTCGTCGCGGTGACGGCCGCGTCCCCAATGCTTCGTCGCGGCATCCGATACCCCAGGTGAAGATGTGCGGCGAGTTTCGTGGCAGAATAACCCGAATCCTTCTCGGGTTCAATGCCGAAAGTGTCCAAGGGAGGCGACG
>JAYTZE010000902.1:0-2357 GCA_043742385.1 Ilumatobacteraceae bacterium | reverse complement strand
CTGGCCGACAATCCCGGTGAGAACGACTGGCTGGTGCTCGACTTCGAGGGAGTGGGAGCGCTGGATGCGAGCGCCCTCGACGTGCTGGCTGAGCTCGTCGAGTCGCTCCCAGGACTCGGCGTACGGATCGTTGCCGTGGCTCGGGCCAACGATCATGTATTGGCCAGGCTCGAACGGGCCTCGCTCGTGCAACCCAGCGGAGTGTTGCAGGTCTTTCCCACGATCAACAGCGCAGTGCGCGCCTACCGGCATTCCTGAACCTGATCAAACGTCATGGTCAGTGCCTGGGCCAGACCGGGAACGAGCGGCCTGCTCTCCAAGGGTAGGAGGCAGGTCTTGATTCAGCGTCAGAGGCGAGCAACTCGATGCCGTAGGGCTGACACACGCAGCATGGACGAATGCGGTTGGCCAGGGCGGCGCCTTCGATGCGAAGACCTTGTTGGCGGCATGATGTCGACCAATGCCGCGGCGCCGCCACCGATGCCCAGCAGCAGAAACCGTCGTCTTCCAACCATCGTGATGTACCCGTCTCCGTAGGGTTCCGAACTGCCGCCGGCTCCGGGAGCGTCACCACCGTCGTTGCTCTACTTCGGCTCCTATCAACGTCCCCGGCGGGATGTGCTGCGAGCGATCGCTCGTAGCTCGCCGTGGACGGTGCTCGACAGGTTGGCTTCCATTTCACTTCTCAACTGATGACGCATCCGCAACCGGCAACATCAGCCGATCTTTCGCCATCCTTGATGTGGGCTTGAGACATTCTTGACAGAGCTCAGTAAGGGTCTAGCTACAGCCCACCGTCTCGCAGCGGCACGCGGTCTGATGAAGCCGGGCCGCGAGGCCGTTCTCGGGTACGTTATGAGAGATGACGCGACTGTGTGAACGCCCTGGATGTTCGCAAGTCGCGGAGATGACGTATGGCTTCGACGCCGAGCACCTGATGGTCTGGATCGATTCGTACGACCGGGTCTCAACCGATCGCGCCGGTGTGTTGTGTCGACGCCATGCCGATGCCATGGTGGTCCCGCTCGGATGGATGCTCGACGATCGCCGCGATCCTGTTCCGCGATTGTTCAAGGCGCCGGCTCAACCAACGGCGGCGGCGCCCCGTCAGCGGCGCGCCTCACGGCATCACCACGACGACACCGAGCAGCTCGAACTTGGCGCCGATGTCGCCGTGCTCGACGTCGACGATGTTTCCGACTTGCCCGATGTGACCGTCGAGGTGGTCGAAACCGAGGTCCTGCCGTGGAAGCCGACGTTCGACCAGACTGACGATCTCGACGGCCTGCTCGAGGCTCGCGGTCCACTGCTGGCACGAGCGTTTGGCGGTCAGGGCCGGCAACGGCCCGTCAGCTAATCGATCACGAGCGGCGATACTTGCGGGGATGGACATCACTGCGTCGCTCGAAGCGCCCTGCACGGCCGAGCAACTGTTCGAGCTGGTCGATGACCTGTCGACGTATCCGCAATGGAACGGTCTGGTGCACAGCGCGGAGGCCGAGCGGGGTGACCATCCGGCGTGGGATGTTGAGTTGCGCGCCCGCCTCGGACCGTTGGCGCGCAGCAAACGGTTGAGAATGGTGCGCACGGTTCGCGACAGCGAAGCCTTCACCGTCACGTTCGAACGAGATCAGGCGGATGGGCGCAACCATTCGCCTTGGGTGCTCAGTGCGACGATCGTCGAGCGCGAGGGTCTGAGTACGTTGACCATGCACTTGCACTACGGCGGTTCGCTGTGGACCGGCGGCGCACTTGAACGGGTGCTGGCCGAGCAGATCACCTCGGGTCGTGAGCGGTTGCTGCAGCTCGTGGCGACCATGCGCTGAATCGGCCGTCATCGCGACTCTCGAGTGTCAGGGGCATCCCAAAGCATTCGCTGAGATTGGCCGACGTCAGCGTGCGGCGGATGGGACCCGACACGACCACCTTGCCTTCGCGCAACATCATCGCGTGTGTCATGCCCGGCGGGACCTCGTCGAGATGGTGTGTCACAAGGATGAGCGGGGGAGCAGCTGGATTGGTCGTCAACTCGGCGAGCGCATGCACGAGCTGCTCGCGGCCACCGAGATCGAGGCGTGCGCTGGGTTCGTCGAGCAGCAGCAGCGCTGGCTCGTTCATCAGTGTGCGGGCCAGCAACACTCGCTGCTGCTCACCCGACGAGGCTGTTGCCATGGGCCGGTCGGCTAGCCAGCCGACACCCATCTGCGCGAGGCACGATTGTGCTCTTGCATGGTCGGCGTCGTCGTAGCGATGCCACCACGGTTCCAACGCCGCGTACTTTGCAGTCATCACGATGTCGATGCAGCGCAGCTCCTGACGAAGCTGCACGGCCAGCGACGGCGACATGTAACCAATAC
>JAYTZE010000901.1:0-2358 GCA_043742385.1 Ilumatobacteraceae bacterium | reverse complement strand
TCAGCATCCTCTCGGGGAAGACCATCATGAAGGCTTCCTCCATCGTGCCGCCGGTCGTGTGGTACAGCCCTCGGACCGGCAGCGCAATGATGGCTAGGACCGATCCGATCGCCGCCCACGTCGCGCAGCCACCTCGGTGCCATGCACCGGCCAGCCGCGGCCGCAGCCCACCCGAACCACCCAGCACGAAAGGCGCATCATCGGGTTCCGATTCGGCGTCTTGCGGGCCACGGGCGAGCCAGCGACGAGCCAACGCGACGACTGGCACCAACCCGACGGCACCGAGAACGCACAGTGCCGGCTCCGCTGGGGCGCGAAATCGCACGCTGCCGTAGGTGTACGCCGAGGTGATCGTGACACTGAGGAATTGAACCCCCAGTGGTAGCAACGGCTTTCGACGGCGTCGCATCGAAACCGCACCCACCACCGACAGCCCGGCCAGGCAGTAGAACATCATCAAACCCATCGTGCTTGCGTCGCGATTGCGTCCCTCGATGCCGCCGAGGTTTACGTTCTGAAGCGGACGGAACAGTTCCCATTGCCGCAGTACGCGCAAGGTCATCACCCTGGGCAGTTCACCGGCGTGCTCGCGTGCGTAGTCGAAACCCAGCGACCGCCAGTACAACGCCGTCTGTGACTCGTCACCGGTCGGTTCGCCCTGCGTATCGCGGACTCGTTGCTGACATTGGTAGTCCCAGTAACCGGCGAACGGGCCGTGGTACACCGACGGGCAGTTGGCGTACACCATCACCTCGTTGCCGTTGGTCGACAGGGGCACGAACTTCTCGAACGTCGTCGCGTTGCGGATCATCCACGGTGCCAGCACAGCGGCGCACGCCACCACGGTCACCGCCAGATGTCGAACACGCACAGATCGCGCCAGCGTTGGCGTGAACATGATCCATGGGAGCGCGAGTAGCGGAAGCAGCAAGATCCCTTCACCGCGGGCGAGGGCGGCCAACGCCATCACCGCGCCGAGGAGCGCCGCAGTTGCGAAGCGCGGTCGATCACGCCAGCGATAGGCGACGATCATCGTCACCGTGACCAGGAGAGCCATCAACCCCTCCGGGTACAGCAGGCTGTCGATCTGCCAGAGGTTTGGATACACGGCAGCGAACGCGGCGGCCGCCAGACCCACGACCGTGCCGCCGAGGCGTCTGCCCAGCGCTCCTGCGGCCAGCACTACGGCTGTGCCAATGACGATCGACACCATCTTGTGGTCGAAGTAGGTCGTGCCACCGAAACGCGAACTGATCGAGAGCACCACCGGGTACAGCGGGCCATGAAATGCGCTGGGACGGATGCCCTCGAAGTCTCTCCATCGCAACGGCTCGAGGAAGCCGCGTCCTCGGGCGAGCAGGTTCGCCGTGGTGTGGTAGAAGAGCGGGTCGCCGTTATCGGTGCGCTCGGGCAGCACCGTCAACAGCGTGATGACTCGAACAAAGAATCCCACGGCCACCACGGCCGGCAGGGCCATGCGCGATCTCACGAGCGCGCGCCACTCGCCGTGCCGGACGAGGTCGAAGCCGCCGACCGCGGCGACGATGACGACGCCGAAAGCACCAGCGATCAACAGAGACCAGATGAATGGGGCGACAAGGTCTCCGCGCAGAAAGACCCCACCGTCGAACTCGAAGACCCGCTCGTGGTACTGACGGGCTACCAGAGTGAAGGTCGGTTCGCCTGCCAACAGCACACCCGGTGCCGTGATCGCCACGACCCTGGACAGCCGAGGTGCACCCCGGCGGGTGAAGGCCGGGGGACTCAACCAGGCGGCGCACAGTAGGCCCGCCGCGAAGGTCGCAGCGACGAGTGCATGCAGATGGATGTCGGCGGAGGAGTCGATCAGGGGCGACCTCGGCAGACCGAGCGCGAACGCTGCGAGGACGAACGAAACCGCTACGAGGACCAGCCCACCGAGCCGCAGGCGACGGCGTAGTCGTACATCGACGACCGCGGAATCCACGAGTGCGACGGCGAGACCGACACCGACCACGTCGAGGTGGTTCGGCAACCAGCTGAGCGGACCGAACAGACCGGTGTTTCCGCTTGCAGTAACGGCCGCTCGGTAAGCCACAGCGAGCCCCGCGATGCATATCGGGACCATCCACGGACGTGTACGAGCGGCGCTGCGGCTCAATCCGACCAACGCCGGCATCAGTACAACTGTGAGGACGAGGGTCAGCACCAACGGGCCAGCGCCCAGCCCGGGCAGGGGAGTACTGGTACCTCGGAAGAAGACCAGCGTTGTCAGCAGCCGCTGCGGCGATGCCTGCACATGCAACGCCGCCTTGGCGAACAGGATGGTCAGCGCCCAGCCGACATACGTCGCAGGAATCCAACTCAACCCGAGGCCAC
>JAYTZE010000900.1:0-1011 GCA_043742385.1 Ilumatobacteraceae bacterium | reverse complement strand
GCCCCGACTTCTGACTCGAGACCGGCTCGAAGAGGATCCCGAAGCTGGTGCCATCGGTCGGCAGGAGACCGACCTCATCAGCGGTTTCGTCGTCGATGTTCCAGCGGAGCGCCTCGGCCCAGAAGCGCGCCTGCGACAGCAGATCGTTCGCATCCAAGCACAGCGATATGAGCCGCGCCGTCACCCCGCCACCAGCGCCTTCCATGCTCTCTGTACCACTCCTACATCGTGCCACCACAGCTCGGTCCGGGCGCGACCGAATTCGGCGTCTTCGCGCACGGCGGCTCGATTACGTTCTCGTGCGACATCTGGCCCGATCGTTCGAGCGCCAGGCCACTGAACTCGAGTCCGTGCTGATGCCGCCATCAACGCGGGTGAACAGTCGGGGCGACATACAACCGTCGCGCCAGCTGACATCACGGCACCAGCGCGCACCCAATCGGTGACCATAGGGCCACATCTCGATGCGACACGCTGACCAGGGAGAAGGATCGGCTTGGCCGAGAACGTGGTGCATGGTTGGTACATTCGCGCCGGTCGAGCCTCCAGGAGAACGTTCGTCGTGTTCACGCAGCGATTCCGTTGAACTCCCGTCGGCGCTCGTCGGTACTCGTCGGCGGGTGTGGGTGGGATTCCCGTTGACAAACCGTTGACAGCATCCCTGCGGGGCCGCACCTACCAGAGCCGACCAGCGCACACGACACCATGAAGCTCCCAGCGGCGTGACTCCACGACGGTGCGCTCAAGCGCAGGACGAGGTGGACGCCGGCGCTCGCACCGGCATGTCGTCCGCGATGGCTGTGGCGTGGCGACGGGCCGCTCGTACCAGTGCGGCTGCGCAGGCGAGGGCGGCGAGGCCGCCGAGCACGAATGGCGCCCGTGGTGAGGTGGTCTGGATGACCCAGCCCATCGCCAACGCGCCGATCGGGGTGCTGCCGTACCACGCCATTTGGTGCAGCGCCATCACCCGGCCCTGCATGGATGGCTCGGTCGCCTGTTGCACGGCGACGG
>JAYTZE010000899.1:0-2362 GCA_043742385.1 Ilumatobacteraceae bacterium | reverse complement strand
TTCGCCATGACGTCCAAGGTACCTCCAAATCGACCAATTCGCAATGCATATCACTTTGACTGTTTCAAGTGGTTCGCTCGCAGGCGGATTCCGACGGGCTCGCTGCCGTCAAGCGACGTTGCGGCGGACGAGTTGGGCGTACAGGGCTTCGGTCTCCGCCTGAGGTGTGTCTGACTCTTCGCGACAAATCCGGCTGTGATTCAGACCACTTTTGGGTGGGGCTGTCGGGGCTGGGTTTGTGTTCATGGTGATGGTAGCCGAGCGGGCTCGGCGGGGGTACCGGTGAGTTCTGCGATCGTCACAAGATCGTCGCAGTGCGGGCATGGGCCGCCGGGGCCGATGTTGTAACAGAAGGTGTTGCAGTCGGGGCAGCGGCGTTCGTTGAGGTATCTGGTCTCGCAGTCGGGGCATTCGTACACGATGTTCGGTTTCGCCGGTGCTGGCGGGCGTGGGGTGGTGTTGCGTCGCCGCCACGCGGTTTGACGGCAGGTGTCGGTGCACCATTGTTGACGCCCGGCCGGGGTGAACCCGGTCCCGCAGATCCCACACGCTGTCGTCGCGGTATCGTTACGTACGCTCATTCGAGGTTCTGCCTGTCGTCGGGCCCCACGGCCGTGTCGTCGATGTCGGTGATCGTGGTTCGTTGGTGGCGGTGAACGGCCCGCCGGTTGGCGTCAGCAGCGGTGAGACCGTCGCGGCGGGCTTGACGGATGGTCTCGCCGAGGCCGGTGTGTTCGTCGTTGGGGGTGACATAGCCGATGCTTTCGTGGAGCCGGACATGGTTGTAGTGGTGGCGGACCCGTTCCAGCTCTGCGGCGAGCACCGCGGGGTCTTCGATGGTCATCAGGTGCGGGTTTTCGCCTTTGACATGACCCCAGAGCGTTTCGATCCAGGCTTGATCGGTCGGGGTGTAGGGCCGCCCGAACTGTTGACCGATCGTCACCAAGGCCATGAACGCCCGGGTTTCACCGGAGCGCATCTCGGGCCCGTTGTCCGACACGGCGAGCAGGATCGGGGCGGTCTCCTCGTCCAAGTCGACATCGCTCGGGTGATCGAGACGCCATTCGAGCCCGTCCAGGAGGCCTTCGGCTTCGAGTCCGGCCAGGAAGAGCACTTTGACCTGCGTTGATGTTTGTTCGGTGCACACCAGACTGGCGATCCATTTGCGCGAGACAACATCGATGATGCCGTACACGACCGGGGAGATCGTGCACGCCGAAAAATGGGAGGCGTCCCAACACCACAACTGGTTCGGGCACCATTGCACCCATGCGGGCCATGGTTTCTTGGTCGACCGGACCGGGCGGGGGTTGCCGGGCAGGGCGAGTCCGTGGCGGGCGAGAACGCGGTCAACGCTCGACGGGGAGACCCATACCCGGCTCGTGTAGGACCCGCGGTGAGCGAGTTTGCGATGCGAGAAATCGATGTCACCCCATTCTTCGAACAGGGCCAGGATCTCGGTTTCTTCCCATGGGAGCAGACTGTGGATTGGTTGGCCGCCGGGGCGGGTGTCGTCGAGACGGCCGGCGAGTTGCCGGAACCGCCACCGCCACGCTCGTTGCCGGTCGAGTTCCAACAACCCACAAATCCTGCCGTGCGACCAACCCTCCCCAACGGCGGTATCGATCAGTCCGAGGAGCATGGTTTTGGCGGCAGCATCGACTCGGGCCGGGATCGGGCCGCTCAACCCCAGCTCGCTTTTCCCCGCAGAGCGGCCAACTCGATTGCTTGTTCGACGATCGTTGCGGACAACCGGGCGATCTCGGCGCGTAAACCGGCGATCTCGGACAGTTCGGCCCGGTCCTTCTTCGCTCGGCCTGCCCGGGCTTGCAACCCCACGATCGCTCCGTCGCGGGCGGCTTTGCGTAACGTCATCACCGTTGAACGGTCCACCCCCGCCTCGGCAGCAGCCTGCGCCGTGGTGATCTGACCGGTGAGCATCCTCAACCACAAGTCGTACTTCTGTTCTGCTGTAAGAAACCGCTTCGCTCGACGCGCCTCGGACATGAATGAAGGTCCTTTCTGAAGGCCCCCTCAACCCTGCCAAATGTGGTCTGAAAGAACGCGGATCCTGTCGCGCGAAGTCAGATGCGTAGCAAGACGAGGGCGGCGCAGGTGATGGTGGTGCTCGATACCTGCTTTTCTGGTGCGGCGGTGCCGTCAGTGGCACCGGTGATTGCTGCGCTTCGTGATGCGTTTCCGGATTCGGCCGGATGGGTCGGTTTGCTGGTTGCAGCGCGACCGTTCGAGACGGCGCGTGACGGCGCACTTGGCCGCGAGTTGATTCGGGTGCTGTCGGAGGGGCCGCGTGATCCGGTGTTGCGGTTGAGGTTCAACGCGTTCAACAAGAGTGTGCGCGGCG
>JAYTZE010000898.1:0-1014 GCA_043742385.1 Ilumatobacteraceae bacterium | reverse complement strand
GTGACCTGCGACTTCTTGGCGCGGTCGATGCCCTCGATCAGGGCCACGCCGAAATCGCCGTAGTCGATGCACCAGATCTTCATGCTGCTGTCGGGATCGCCGGGACGGACATCGTCGATGCGGTTGATCAAGGTGCCGCCTTCGACCTCGATGTGAAACCACGCCCACTTCTCGATGCTTCCGGCAGTGCAGGCGTAGGTGATGTGATCGACCTTTTTGATGAACGACATGCCCACAATCAAACCAAGATGATCAATTGAGATCAAGAGTACTGATCAAAATGCAGTATAGTGCATGGCATGTTACGCAGTATGTTCGATTCTGCCCCCTCGCCACTTGGCATCGGTGATCATCTTGGATGATCGTGCGTCGGTGCTCGATTCGCTCGATCGCCGCCTGATCGGTCGCCTACGCGTTGCGCCCCACTCGACGGTGTCGGACCTGGCACGTGTGCTCGACTGCGCCCGCGGCACGGTCCTCACACGAATACGTCGTTTGGAGCAGCGGCGGGTGATCGTCGGCTATGGGCCCGACATCGACCCGACGGCTGCTGGGCTCGGCGTGTTGGCATTCACCACGCTGGCCATCTCGCAAGGCTCGCATGGGCGAGTCGTTGCCCACCTGCGCACGATCCCGGAGATCATGGAGATCCATACGGTCACCGGGTCGGGTGACCTGCTGGTACGAATCGTGGCGCGCTCGAACGATCACCTGCACCTCATCTTGCAACGCGTTGTGTCGTCTGCCGATGTCAATCGCACGGAAACACAGTTGGCCCTGAGCAGCACCGTGTTGCGAACGACGGCTGATCTTGTCGCCGACGCGACCTAGTCGGTGATACCGAACACCGCCCGAAAGCGATCGAGATTCTCAATCGATGGTCGCAGCGGGTCGTAGTCGACTTCGGGGTGCGGCTGCACGACGTCCCAATGCTCGGCCATCATTCCGTCGCTGTCGAACCGCAAGAAGTCGGCGATGACGACTGCCGGCAGCAACTTGTGCAGGATCACGAAA
>JAYTZE010000897.1:0-1015 GCA_043742385.1 Ilumatobacteraceae bacterium | reverse complement strand
TGCCGATTGGTTTGGGGATGTGTTCCGCTGTTGGAGTGAGGTCGAGGCGTTGGGCGAAGCGGGCGATCATCAAGGCGAGTTCCATCTGGGCGAGCGCGAAGCCCAGACACATGTGGGGGCCGCGTCCGAACGGGATCCAAGCTCGGTCCGTGATCGCTTTCTGCCCGCCCTGATCGCCATCAAGTGTCGAAAGGCGGTCCCCCCAGGGATCGGTAACGCGGGGCAGCCGACTGGTCTCGCTGGTGTCCCCATCAGCTGGACGGTCGGATACATCCACTCGAACGTACGCAATTTGGTAGAACTCTCGCCACGGCCAGAGGTCCCGATCACCTGGTTCTGGACCTTTGCCCTCAGGCTTTGCTACCCGAGAAGACGGCGTGTTCCTGCGGACACATCAAGAATCACGCCGATGGTTAGATTGGCGCTGACGAAAGGCGGGTTCTCCAATGACATACAGACTTGGGATCGATGTCGGGGGGCGTGCAACCAAGTGGGTGGCGTTAGGCCAGGAAGGTGGGGTCGGGTCCCCGCTGGCGAGTGGAAGCGTCGACTCCGTTGTTGCCTTGATCGATGGTGAACTGCGCGCCGGATCACAGGTTGCCACGGCCGATCCGGCTGACGTCGATCATGTCACCACCGACTTCGCCCAACGCCTTGGTGACGCTGAGCCGATGATGGTCGAGGGCACGCCCTATGGAGCGGAGTCGCTGGTCGGCCATCTCGTGGCGTCGGTTGTGAGCGATGCTCGAGCAAAGCTGGGGTCAGAACCCGGTGCGGTGGTGCTGGTGCACGACGACGATCTCGACGACTACCGCCGCAGCCTCTGGGCAGAGGCCGGACGGCTCGCCGGTATCCCACTGACCCAGCTGACGCTGCTGTCTCGAACCGAGGCGATGGGTCAATCGGTCGCGGCCGAGGGTGGCGGCGCGTCCGCAGCCGCCGGCGCTGCCAAGGTCGGATGGGAACGTCACCCGGATCTGCCCGGGCCCGCATCCGGCCTCGCCGGTGGCACGCT
>JAYTZE010000896.1:0-1016 GCA_043742385.1 Ilumatobacteraceae bacterium | reverse complement strand
TGATGTGCTCGCGCTGCTCGCCAGCTGCGTTGGGTTGGTGTTCGGCGACGGGAATCCGCCCCCGGTGTTCGCTTCGACCTTGCGGACGAACTGATTCGGGTTGAGCTCCAACAGTGCTCGCTCGACCTCTTCGAGTCGCTCCAGTTGCACTGCTTCGCTGACGTCCATGGTGTCGGCCAGTTGGGCTTCGATCTCCGACATACGCAAGGACGTGGCGTCGAACTTCTCCTCCTGCGACGCAATGAATCGGTCGACTTCGATGCGTACCAGCATCGCTTCGCCAACTGCGCTGGAGAGTTGCTCCTTCACCGCATTGATGGCCTCTTCGTCGACCTTCGCAATGTCCTTGGCCATGCCGTCCATGCGATCGCCGGCTTCGAGCAGCTGTGCTTCAAGATCCACGATCCGCTTGGACAGTGCACCCATTGCATCGTCGAAGCCTGCACCGATGCGGCCGAGTGCTGCATCGATGTTGGCGATCTTCACGCCGTTGTGCTCGTTGATGCGCTCTTCCATCGCCAGCGCCCGGTCGACCATCTTCATGTCGATGGCATCGACGCGCTGCGACAGGATCTGGCCGTGCTCGGCCAGTTGGCGTGCCACATCGGCACCGGTCTGATCGACCAGTCCGCGCACATCGCCAATGCGCTGCTCGACCGTTCGCGTCACGGTCTGATCGCCGTCGTCCATCCGCCGCGACAGCGCCGCAACGGTCTCGTTGATGCGCGCGACGATCGAGGCAGCCTGCTCATCGAATCGGCGGCTCGACCTGTGAAGTTCGTCGATCTGCGTTTCGACGGCGGAGGTCTTGTGTTCCAGATACTCGCGCAATCCCTGGCTGACGACCGCGAACTGGGCGGGCAATTCGGCCTGCACCAAGGAGGGAAGACTCGCCAGCTTGGCGTTGATCGTCGTCAGCGTCTGATGTTGATGATTGGCGAACTCGGCGAGGCGTTCCTCTAGAGCAGCCTGGAGGGCCGCCTGGTAGCGGTCGTTGGCCTGCTGATTGGCGTCGA
>JAYTZE010000895.1:0-4768 GCA_043742385.1 Ilumatobacteraceae bacterium | reverse complement strand
ACAGCAGGTCGCCGGGATCCATCGGCAGCGGGGTCGCCCCGTCGCGCGGCCCGATATGTTCGGGGACTTGGAGGCCTCCCGGGCCGGCCGGACAGTGCGCCATCAGCCCTCGGCAGTGCGAGCCGGGTACGACCTGGAGGCAGCCGTGCTCGACCCCTACGTGCTTGAGCGGGAACCACACCGTCAGGATCTGAGTGTCGTCGGCTTCCGGCAGCACGACCCCGTTGTCCTGGTGCCAGTTGGTGGCTCCAATCTTCAACGCGCCGGTCACGGGGTCGCGCGCCTCGCGAGACTCCGGAGCCTTGATTCGCACGTGTTGCACCGGGTTCGAGTAGATCTCGGGTCCGATGAAGCCTTCGACCAGATCGAGCAGGTCGGGACACCGCAGCATGTCGAACACCGCCGGGCCGTGCCACATCGGGGTGTCGTGCCGGATGCCGGCCTGCGGCAACGAGAAGTCGAAGAACTGGGCGTTGGTCTCGTTGGACTCCGCGCAGATCTCCACGAATCGTTCGCCGAACGGCAGGTCGTCGTAGAGGCTGGTGATCCGTCCCTCGGCGAGCAGGTGTTCCGCCAGACGATCGAGCACCGATTCGTACTCACGCAGGACCGGCGCGATGTAGCGGTCGGGATCGATCGCGCCCTGCACGACGAGGTACCCCTCCCGCTCGAAGTGATCGCGCTGCGATCGGGACAAAGTGGTCGTCATCGGTAAGCCCTAATCTCGGTCCAGGCTCGCTGCTCGCGCTGCATGGAGCAGCGCACGTGTGTAGTCCGACTCGGGTGCGCCGAGCACTGCGTCGGTGTGTCCCGACTCAACGATGATCCCGTTGCGCATGACGATGATCTCGGCGCACATGCGGCAGACCACGCCGATGTCGTGCGAGACCATGACCAGGGTCAGGCCGAGCTCGTCGCGGAGGTCCATGAGCAGGTTGAGGACCTGCGCCTGCACCGAGACGTCGAGTGCGCTGACTGGCTCGTCGGCGTAGAGGATCGTCGGACTGACCGACAGGGAGCGGGCGATCCCGATGCGCTGGAGCTGTCCGCCCGAGAGCTGGTGCGGGAACCGCGGGAGGACCTCGCGTCCCAGACCCACGCGCTCCAGCCACGTGACGAGCTCGGCTTCTTCCGGGGTGCGATTCTGAAGCGCCCGAATCGGCTCACTCAACGACCGGCGCACGGTCATCCTCGGATCCAGCGACCGGCGCGGGTTCTGGAACACGATCTGGTTGCTACGGTGCAGCTCCAAGGCGTCGCGACCCTTGAGTTCGGAGATGTCGCTGCCGTCGAAGCGCACGGTGCCGCGTTGGTGACGCAGCAGACCGCTCATGACACGGACGAGTGTCGACTTGCCAGAACCCGACTCACCGACGACGCCGAGGGTCGACTGGCGCCGGACGTCAAGCGAGATGTTCTTCAGCGTCCAGCCTTCGTCGTTCGCGCCGAGACGGGCCCGGGGGTAGTGGAACGACATGTCGCTGACTTCGACGAGTGACATGACATTCATTCCTTCACGGCAGGATTCCAGCACGAGTACCGGTGGTCGCTCCCCACCGTCACCGGTTCCGGAGTGGCCGCGCATTCCGCAGTCGCGTACGCGCAACGATTCCGAAATCTGCAGCCGGTTGGGAAGTTGCCGACTGCCGGCACCGAGCCCGGGATGGTCTGCAGGCGCTGCCCGTTGTAGGCCGAGAAGTTGTCGTCCTTCGGCATCCCGGGGTTGGCCGCCAGCAAGGCGTTGGTGTACCGGTGCTTCGGATTGGCGATCACGTCCTCGACCCAGCCCGTCTCGACGACGTGCCCGCCGTAGATCACCGCCACGCGGTCGCACACGAAGCGGATCACCCCGAGGTCGTGGCTGACGAAGAGCACGCTCATCTTGCGTTGCTCGCTCAACGAGATGAGCAGCCGGAGGATCTCTTCCTGGACGGTCACGTCGAGGGCTGTCGTGGGTTCGTCGGCGATGAGCAGTTCCGGGTCGGCGGCGATCGCTGCCGCGATCATCACTCGTTGCTGTTGGCCGCCAGAGAGCTGGTGCGGGTACCGACTCACCAGTGCTTGAGGGTCGGGCAGCTGGACGAGTTCGAGCAGTTCGACGACCTTGGCGGCAACGGCTGCCTTGTTGAGCCCGGTATGGAGCCGGATGGCTTCGGAGACCTGCCGTCCGATCCGCATCATGGGGTTCAGCGAACGAGCCGGGTCTTGGAACACGAATCCGATCTTCCGTCCGCGGATCTCGGATAGCTGGCGGTCGTCCAACGTGAGCAGCTCGCGACCTGCGAACCGGACGGAGCCGGACACCTTGGCCTCGTCGGGGAGCAGCCCGGCGATCGCCGTCGCCGTCATCGTCTTGCCGGATCCCGATTCGCCGACGAGTCCGAGACGGGTGCCGGGCTCGAGCTCGAGCCGGTCGATGTGGATGATCTCACGTCCGTCGATCTGCACCCGCAGGTCGTCGAGCTCGAGCATCAGGAGAGCCCACTTCGCGACTGCTGCGGATCGAGCACAGTCCGCAGACCGTCACCGAGCAGGTTGAATCCGAGCGCCGTGAGGACGATCGCCAGCCCAGGGAAGAACATGAGGTACGGAGCCGCTTCGAGCAGTGACTGCGTCTCGTTGAGGAACCGCCCCCATGAGGAGGTCGGTGGCTGCACGCCGACGCCGAGGTAGGCGAGCGCGGCTTCGATGAGAATCGCTGCCGCGAACATCACGGAGGCGAGCACGATCAGGAGTGGGCTGATGTTAGGGAGTACGTGCCGCACCATCACGTACGGCTTGCGTCGCCCGTAACCGTAGGCCGCCTCGACGAAGTCGAGGGCAAGCACCTGGCGAGCCGGGCCGACCGTGACACGAGCCGCGACCGGCACCTGCCAGATGATGATCGCGATTGTCGCGGTTGTGTTGCCGGCCCCCAACTTGGCGGCGAGGACGAGGGCGATCAGGATCCCGGGGAACGCCAGCCCGACGTCGACGAGGCGCATCATCGGACCTTGCACGCGGCGGTGCGAGCCGGCGATGACGAGCCCGATCGTGGAGCCGACGACCATCGCCACGACCGTCGAAACGACGCTCACATACAGGGAATTGCGAGCACCGAGCATGAGTTCGGTGACGACGTCGCGCCCCGCTCGATCGGTGCCCAGCGGGAATCCTGGGGTACCCGGGCCCGCCAGACGGTTGGTCAGGTTGAGCTGATTCGGTGGGTACGGAGTCCACACGAACGACACCAAAGCCACGAGTACGAACAGCGACACCAGCGTTCCACCGATGTAGAGCGTGATCGGCAAACGACGTAGGCGCGATCCCAGCGATCTCCGGTGAACCGGGGCGGATGGGATTCCGGCGTCGGCGTCGATGAGCAGTGTTTCAGCCAACAGTGGCCTCTTTGTCTCGGATTCGAGGGTCGAGGAATCCGTACGAGATGTCGACCAAGAAGTTGAGGATCAGGATGATCATCATGATCACGAGTGCCAGCGACTGGACCACGACGACCTCGCGGCCGAGCGTGGCGGTGACGATCAGACGACCGATACCCGGGATCACGAAGACGTTCTCGATCACGACCACGCCGGCGATCAAGAAACCGAACTGCAGAGCTGCGACGGTGATCAACGGGATCGATGCGTTGCGCACCCCGTGGACGAGCGCCGCCCCGCGCCGGGTACGACCCCTCGCTCTCGCCGACCGGATCAAGTCCTCGTTCATCACATCGATCATCGCCGTGCGGACGTAGCGCGTGCACACTGACGTGACACCCAGGCTCAGTGCCATCACGGGAAGAATCACAGAGCGAATCGATTCGACGGGGTCCTCGGTGAAGGGCACGTATCCACCAGTGGGCAGCCACCCCAGACGAACCCCGAACACCAGAACCAACAACAGACCAGCCCAGAAGGCGGGGATCGAGATGCCGATTTGAGTCACGACGTCGACGATTCCACCGCGCACCTTCTTGGCGTTGATCGCCGAGTATGTGCCGAGCACCAACGAGAGTGGAATGGCGACGAGCAGCGTGCCGATCGTGAGCATGAGCGTGGGGCCCATGCGGCGCATGATCTCGTCGAAGATGTCGTACCCCATGCCGTACGACGTGCCGAGGTCGCCCGTCAGGACCCCCTTGAGCCAGTCGAGATACTGCACGACCAACGGCTGGTTCAGACCGAGCTCCTCGCGCATGAACTCCACGTCACCCGGAGCGGCCTCACGACCGAGCATCACCGTCACGACGTCGCCGCCTAGCACGTTGACGAGCGCGAACACAGCGATCGACCCCACGAGCGCCGCAAACGCCAACGTGAACAGTGAGCGGAGTGTGTAGCGGATCATGAGTCTCCCCTACATCGTTGCATGCAGAACGTCAACGGTCGTCTGACGGCGTGAAGCCGCCAGACGACCGTCGACATACATGCGGGTCGAGCGCTAGGAGCTGTTCAACTACTCGGACCACTGCGCCGAGCGAACGTCGACGGCGTTATTGATTCGGACTTCCTGGATCCCGTCGAGATCGCCACGCATGATCTGCGGCACCCGCGGTGCGGCGATGACCGTGACCCACGCCAGATCGGCAAAGGTCTTCACCAGGTCGGACATGGCGGCGAGGTATGCGTCATTGTCCGTGTTGGAGTCGGCTACGGCCAACTGGTCCTCGAACTCGGGGATGCACAGTTCGGAGCTCTTGCCCAACGGCTCGCGGCCACCCTTGCAGCCGTACTGGAGGATGTTGGCCGAGTCACGGATCTCGCTCATCCCGTAGTCGCCCTGCGCC
>JAYTZE010000894.1:0-1017 GCA_043742385.1 Ilumatobacteraceae bacterium | reverse complement strand
CTCGAGGGGCGTGCTGATGTAGCCCATGCGACTGCCGCCGACCATTGCCGTCACGTCGGCGACAGCCATCAACTGCGCCGGCAGCCCATAGGCACGTGACGAGCGCGACGGCCCGACCCAGATGCCGATCGGCACGTCGGCGTCGGCGACGCGCTGCAACAGCACGGTCATTTCGGCGTCGGATACCACGGCACCGCGGCTGGTGAGTTGCAGGATCAGCGCCTCGGAACCGTTGGTTACGGCGCGCTCGACTGCCTCGATGATGGAGCGCACGACGATCTTGTCGAAGATCCCCGAGACCTGCAGCACGTCGACGGGCGCCAGTTGCGATGCGTCCGTCGCAACTGAAGGGGGTGTTGATGCGTGCACTGACGGTGACAACAGCGACAGACCCGCCAACCCGACAAAGGGCGCGATGAGAATGGTGATCGCTAGCCTGCGCACAAGTGCCTCCGAAGAGCGTGAATCCGCTGCAGTTCCTGACCAACGCCCACGTTGCCATCGTTGCTGGCAAGGGGGGTGTCGGGAAGACCACGGTAACCGCAGTTTTGGCCCGAGCGGCAATCGACAGTGGCCTTCGAGTGCTGGTCGTCGAGCTCGACGGAAAGCCGTTGCTGGCCTCGTTGGTCGGCAACGACATTCCCTGCTTGGCACTGACGCCCGCTGCCGCGCTGGCCGAGTACCTCGACACGCATGGGCTCGGTCGCGTTGCCAAGCGCCTGGCCACCAGTGGTGTCATCGAGGTGGTCGCCACGGCGGCGCCAGGAATCGACGACATCGTCGTGCTCGGCAAGATCAAGCAGCTCGAGCAGAGCGGCCAGTACGACTTGATCATCGTCGATGGGCCAGCGGCGGGGCACGCCATCACGTTCCTGATGGCGCCGGCCAACCTGTTGAAATTGGTGCGCGGCGGCCCCATCCACAGTCAGGCTGTCGAGGTGGCCGACCTGTTGAAGGATCCGGCGCGCACCCAGGTGATCCTGGTGACACTGCCCGAGACCACCCCCGTCAACGAGG
>JAYTZE010000893.1:0-2371 GCA_043742385.1 Ilumatobacteraceae bacterium | reverse complement strand
TTGAACATCACCTGCAACCGGTCAGTGGCCCGGTCACTGACCGCTACCACGACGTCGGTGTTCATCACGTTGTGGATCAGCGGAACGTGTTTGTCGCCGATGCCTTGGATGTTGTGCTCACCAAATCCGTTCTCGAGCAACGTCGGGCATTCCAACGCCTCGACGGCGACGATCTTGGTGCCATAGTTGTCTTTCAACCTGTCGCCGGCAGCGATGGTGCCAGCGGAGCCTGTGGCGCTGGTGAACGCTGCCAATCTCAGGTCGCGCCCGCTCGCCGCACGAACCCGCTCGAAAACGTGGCCGAGGGCCCGCCCGGTGACCTCGTAATGGGCCAGATGGTTGCCGAACTCACAGAACTGATTGAGAACGAAGTTGGTCGGGTCCTTGGCCAATTCGTTGCAGGCGTCGTAGATCTCCTTGACGTTGCTTTCGGTTCCGACCGTCTTGATCACGTCGTCGGCAGGGTTCGCGCACCATGTATCGAGCCAGTCGAAGCGCTCCTGACTCATGCCCGCAGGAAGGATGGCCACCCCGCGGCTAGCCATGATCCGGCTGATGGCAATGCCACCGCGGGCATAGTTTCCCGTCGAGGGCCAGATTGCCCGATGCCGAGTCGGGTCGAACTGGCCGGTCACGACGCGCGGCGCCAGACATGCGTACGCGGCCAGCACCTTGTGGGCCGTGATCATTGGGAATCGGTCGCCGAAGACGACAATGATCGGACTGTCGACACCCGTCAGGCTCTTCGGTAGCACGACGTGATCGGGCACCGCGACACGGTTGCCGGCGACGTCGTTGTACCAATGGACTCGCCAGAGATTCCGGGGATCGGGCCCGTCCTTGTCGGCATCACCGACCACGCTCGGGTCGATGGTCGACGGATCGGCCAGCTGGGCGAAGGTGGGCAGTGTGATCCGCTGCTCGCGGAACCGGCGGACACTGTTGGCAAGTGCCGTTTCGTCGACGACGCGATCGGCCAGGCCGAACTGGTTCTCCAGGGCGATTGCGGTCTGTTCGGCAGGGGTCATGGTTTGTACATTTTGTCAAAGCGTGTCGCTGTCCCTCGCATTTCGGTGAGCGGGATTATGCAAGGCATAGCTTGCGAAATAGCGCAGGGCGCCGCTAGAATTGCCGGGGTGCCCGACTTGTCCGACACCAAGCGACGGATCGTTGAACGGTTGAAGCGCGTCGAGTCGGCGACGGCGACCGATCTCGCGGGCGAGTTCGGACTGACCGATACCGCGTTGCGGCAGCACCTCGACGCGCTCGAAGATGCCGGCCTGGTCACTCGATCGATGACCGAGCCCACCGGTCGAGGGCGCCCGCCGGTGCACTGGCAGCTGGCGCCCGCAGCGTCGCATGCATTTCCCGATCGGCATGGTGAATTGACGGTCGACCTGATCCATTCGGTGCGTTCGGCACTGGGCGAACGGGCCCTCGATCGAGTCATCGCGGCGAGATCCGATCGACAGGCAACGGCCTATTCGTTGGCGCTCGAGGGGCCACACGATCTCGGCGAGCGACTCGCGCGATTAGCCGACATCCGCTCGGAGGAGGGCTACCTCGCGGAGGTGCGCGTTGATGGCGACGCGTTCGTCCTGATCGAGCATCACTGTCCAATTCGCGATGCTGCTGCAGCCTGCGGTGCATTGTGCGGTGCGGAACTGGATGTGTTCCAACGCTCGCTCGGATCTGCCGTCACCGTCAGTCGCACGCAGCACGTCTTGGCCGGTGATCGCCGCTGCGCGTACCGGGTCGCAGCGACAGCATCGTGAGCGAGAGGTGCCGCGGTAACGTGCCCCATGGCTGACTTCCTTCTCGGCGGGCAGATCGACCCGGCCAAACACGAACGAACCGGGTCACTGACGACCATCGCCTCTGGCGATTTCACGACGCACGGTGTCATCGTCGGCATGACGGGGTCGGGCAAGACCGGCCTCGGGATCGTGCTGGTCGAAGAGGCGCTGAGCGCCGGAGTACCGGCGCTGTTGATCGACCCAAAGGGTGACCTCACCAACCTGTGTCTGACCTTCCCGCAGCTTGCGGCGGTCGACTTTCAGCCGTGGGTCAACGAGGGGGATGCATCGAAGGCAGGCCAGTCTGTGCCCGAGTTCGCAGCAGCGCAGGCCACGTTGTGGACCGACGGTCTCGATGCGTGGGGCATCACGCCCGACCGCATCGCATCGCTGCGCGACACGGTCGCGTTCACGATTTACACGCCCGGTTCGAACGCCGGCACAGCCCTGAACATCGTCGGCTCGCTGCAGGCGCCGTCCGACGTCGGCGATGCCGAGATTGTCGGAGACGAGATCGAGGGATTCGTCAGCGGGCTACTGAGCTTGGTCGACATCGACGCCGATCCCCTGTCGAG
>JAYTZE010000892.1:0-4775 GCA_043742385.1 Ilumatobacteraceae bacterium | reverse complement strand
TGCCAACCCAGAATCCATCGAGGGTGCGATCGGGCCACATCGACGATGGGCCGCGGGCCGTTGCACCTTGGACGATGTCAAGACCGTCCGACGCGCGTTCGGTGGATCCATCAACGATGTCGTGCTCTCGGCGATCAGCGGTGCGTTTCGTTCCCTGCTGATCGAGCGCGGCGACCCCGTCGACGATGTAGTCCTGCGATCGCTCGTTCCCGTTTCGGTTCGGCACACCGACGACCACACGTGGAACAACCAGGTGTCGCTGATCATCGCCGAACTACCGGTCGGGATCGCTGATCCGCTCGTGCGGCTCGACGCGGTCCGCGCCCAGATGGCAACGCTCAAAGCGTCACATCAGGTGACCGCTGTCGAAGCCGTGGTCGCGACGGCCGAGTTCGTTCCCCCGGTCCTGCTGGCGCTCGGTGCACGCGCTGTGACGACCATGCTTCGTATGACACCGCAACGGACGATCAACACGGTGACCACCAACGTGCCGGGACCACAGTTCCCGCTGTACGCCCTGGGTCGCGAGATGCTGGAATACCTGCCGTTCGTGCCGCTGAGTGAGGGCGTTCCCATCGGTGTGGCCATTTTGTCGTACAACGGTCGACTGACGTTCGGGATCACGGGCGACTTCGACGCTGCGCCCGACGTGCATTTCATGGCACAACGAATCGAGGCAGAGGTGATGGCGTTGCGAGAACGGGCCGACCATCGCGCCCGCGCAACAGCACGGCACAGCCGCCAGGTGCCGGCGCCATGACCGACTTCTGGGAACGGACAGGTCGGCTGCTCAGCCGGCGTACCGCGGCAACGCTGGCGGTCGTGCTCGTTGTCACGATTGCCATGGGTGTCGGCCTGCAACGGCTCGATTTCGCCACTGGCCAGGACAGCTACATCGATCCTGCGTCACAGGTGGCGAAGGACAACGAGCGCTATCAAAAGCTGTTCGGCGGCGAGAACATGGTCGTGTTGTTCACCGTCGACGAGGGCAAGACGATCGTGGATCTGTTCACACCCACGAACATCACCCAGTTCACCGAGATCGAAACCGAAATGCTCACGAGCGATGCCGTGCAGTCGGTGGTTTCGCCGTTGACGTTGCTGCAATGGACACAAGACCTCATTGTCAAAGGTGTGGCGAGTGAGATCATCTCGCGCACCATCCAGCGTGAACCCGACGAAGCAGCCGCGTCCCTCCGCCGGGACGACGCCGTGATCACCACCATGCGGCTCGGCGCAGCGGGCGACCAGACGATGGACAACGCGGCATGGGTGAAGTTCCTCGTCTTCGGCAACGATGGCTACACCATCGACGCGCAGCAGCAGCTTGTAGCCCCTGCCGACAGTGAACTGGCTGTCCGCAAGGCATTGCGGGCGTTCATCCCGGACGCTCGACATGCGGTGCTCGCCGCGGTGCTCGTCGGCAACGCGCCGCTCGATCAGCTCGCCCAAGGATCGGCCGCTGTGCACGACGTGCTCGACGACCGCGCGTTCGACAACGCCGCAGTGACCATCACCGGCACGCCCACGTTCCTCACCGACATCAACGGCTATCTGCAAGGCGGCATGATGATCCTCGGCGGTATCGCCGTGTTGGTGATGATGGTGATCCTGCTGGTCGCGTTCAAGGTTCGCTGGCGGCTGCTGCCACTGCTCGGTATGGCGGTGGGGATCGTGTGGGGTTTCGGTGCGTTCGGATTCACGGGGACGAAGCTCTCGCTCGTGACGATCGCCGGTCTTCCGATCCTGATCGGTCTCGGCATCGAGTTCGCCATCCAGATCCAGAACCGGATCGAGGAAGAACGCGGGGTCGAACAGTCGGGTAGTCCGTTCGACGTCACGCTGCGACGAATGGGCCCGCCACTCGTCGCTGCCACGGTTGCCGCAGTCATCGCTTTTCTCACCGTGAAGATCTCGAAGGTGCCCATGGTGCAGGACTTCGGGGTGCTGCTGTCGATCGGCATCGTCGGTCTGTTGATCGCCGGAGTGGTGTTGCCAACCACCGTGATCGGCTGGCGCGAGCGACGCTCACCTACCGTCGAGGAGCCTGTCGAGAGCTGGGTGGAAAACACGGTCGATCGTCTTGGGAGCTTGCCGCACTTCGCAGTGCTGCCCCTCGTCATCATGGCCGTTGCCTTGCCCATACTCGGACTCGTCTTGGAGAGTGGATCCACGATCGAGAGTGATCCGATCAACTGGGCGAACCAATCGAGCACATCGATCAAGAACGCCAAAACGCTGGAGAAGGAAACCGGATTCGCAACGACGCTCGGAATCTTTGTCGAGACCGACAGCGCCGAGTCCGATGGTGTGTTCACGGATCAGATGGGCGCCTTCGTGTTCGATCTGGTCGAACGGGCGTCGGCCGAGAACACCGAACTCGCGGGCGCGTCGAGCCTGGCGACAACCGTCGGTTGGCTGACCGAGGTTCCGAACACCACGTCGCTGCCGCCGTCCGGCCTCGACATGTTGCAGGCCTACAACGTTGCGCCGGCGGCGCTGCGCGGTCTGCTCGTCGCCGACAACGGCAACGCCACCCAGGTGCTGTTCCAGGTTGGCCCGTCCTCACTCGAGGAACGCGCCGTCGTGCTCGACAATGTGCACGAAGCGATTGTCGACCCGGGCCGCGGCGCGCTGCTGCCGGCACAGGCCGCGGCCACGACCGGCGGGCTGGCCGTCGTGGGCGTCGGCCTGCTCGAGAACATCACAGCCAACCGTGCGCAGCTCACGATCGTGGCGCTGCTGCTCGTGACTGCGTTCGTTGTCTTCCGCTATCGCGACCTCACTCGCGGCGTGCTGACGATGATCCCGGTGCTCGTCGCCGTCGGTACATCGGCGGTGCTCGTGCGACTGCTAGACATCACGCTCAGTCCGCTCTCCACAGTTGGCGGTCCGCTGGTCGTAGCGACATGCGCGGAGTTCTCCGTCTTGCTGATTGCCCGCTACGCGGAAGAGCGCGACCGGGGTCTCGACCCCGAGGCAAGCACCCGGATGGCCGCACGGCGCACCGGTCGCGCCTTCTTCACATCAGCGCTCACGACGCTCGGCGGCTTCGCCGTGCTGATGTTCTCGTCGCTTCCGCTTCTTGCCGACTTCGGCATGGTGGTGACCATCAACATCGGGGTCGCGCTCCTTTCGGCGCTCGTGGTGGTGCCGCCCCTCGTCAAGGAGGCTGATCGTCGCGGTCTGTTGGCGATGGGTCCCGACAGGGTGCGTGACGCGTCTGGCCGAAGGCGCACGCTGACCGGGCTCGTCGGCGGTGGGCTCATCGCCGTACTCGGCATCGCAATCGTCGTCGTGTCGGTCCGCGACGAGCAGCCGGCGGTCGTCCAGGCCCTCGCTGCCCCCGCGGTCGAAGTACCGGCCACCATCCCACCACCCACGACCACTCCCCCGTCGACCACAGCGCTCCCGCCAGGCGACACACTGCCCGCGGGGCCAATCGATCGGCCGACGGGGCTCGTTGCAGGAGCGTTCTGGGACGCTCTCACCGGCGTCGGCGCCGATCCCGGCATCGCCCGCTGCGCCGCCGATGACCTGTTGTCGAACACCTCGGAGGCTGACCTGCTCGCCCTGGGCATTGCCAGCGCTCCGAGACCGATCGAGGTCAACACATTGCTCGACGCATCAGCGAAGCGCTGTGGCGTCACCCAAGAACAACTCGACGCCGCAGCCGCGGCGGGCGGGTAGATCCAACGAAATGAGGCACAGATGAAGGAACTCATCTTCCATCGCCAGTTTCTCCCCGCTCTCGAGCGCTGGCCCGACAGGGTCGGCTTCCACGACGGCACCTACCACGCCGCTTTTCAACAGCACGGCGACAGGGTCTTGCGACTGGCCAGCAGCATGCGCAATCAGCTCGGGCTGCAACCCGGCGATCGATTTGCTGTGATGTCGTGCAACAGCCATCAGTATCTCGAGTTGTTCCACGCCGGGTTTCTCGGGGCCGGCGTCATCAACCCACTCAACCTGCGCCTGGCGGGCAAGGAGCTGCAATACATCCTGCGCGACTCGGGCACAACGGTCGTGTTCGTCGATGCGGTCTTTGCCGACCACTTCGCCCGCAACATCGAGGAGATCCGTTCGGAGTTGCCGCTTCGACATGTCGTACTGATCGGCGAGGGTGACCTGCCGCACGACATCCGCTACGAGGACCTGATCGAATCTGGCGCGGCCGTCATCCCGCCGGAGCCGGAGGAAACCGATCCAGTCGTGATGATGTATACCGGAGGCACCACCGGTCGCGCCAAGGGCGTGTTGCTCGACCAGCGCGCCGAGATGCTCAACTTCTACCACATCGGCCTCGCCGTGGATTTTGGTGAGGATCGCGTCTATCTGCACCAGACCCCCATGTTTCACGCCGCCTCGATGGGTGCCATCCTCGGCATTCCGGCCACGGGTGGTTCGTCGGTTTTCGTGCCGCTGTTCGAGCCCAACCAGGTGATGGAGGCCATCGAGCAATACCGTGTGGACTGGACTGTGATGGTGCCGACGATGATCGCGCTCGTCATGAATCATCCCGACTTTCAGCCCGAGCGCCTCGCGTCGTTGCGCGACCTCGTGTACGGGGCGTCACCGATGCCGGCCGCATTACTGGATCGTCTGATGACTGCATTCCCGGATCTCAATCTGTCGCAGGGCTACGGCATGACAGAATGCTCGTCGATACTCACGTTCCTGACCGCGGCCGACCATCGCCGTGGAGGTCCGATTCTGCGCTCCGCGGGGCGACCGATGATCGGCGTCAACATCAGCGTGCGCCGCAAGGACGACAC
>JAYTZE010000891.1:0-4781 GCA_043742385.1 Ilumatobacteraceae bacterium | reverse complement strand
CGAGGTCGACCCGCATACCGCGTGCATCACGTCGGAAAGTGTCGAGGCGGGGCGAACGTCTCGAACCAAGGCGGTGATTGTCGTCCACCTCTACGGTTACCCGGTCGAATTGCCCGATAGCGACCTGCTGGTGATCGAAGACGCCGCCCAAGCCCACGGAGCCCTGCGCGACCCCGGCCGCTCCGTGGCGACGGCCTACAGCTTCTACCCGACCAAGAACCTCGGTGGAATCGGTGACGGCGGCGCAGTCGTCACCAATGACGGGAATCTCGCCGAACGAGTTCGCACGTTGCGTGTCCATGGCATGACTGCTCAGTATGTGCACGAGCTCGTTTCCCAGAACTTCAGGCTGTCGGAGGTCGAGGCAGCATGGTTGCGGGTCGCGCTCAGTGAACTGGCGACCGATGTCGAGCGACGGCGAGCGATCGTCGGCCGGTATCGGCAGGCTGCGCCCACGCTGCGATGGCAGTCCGACGCCCCGCGCCATGCCTACCATCTCGCCGTGTTTCGCAGCACAGATCGCACCAGCACGCGCGCCACGATGGAAGCCGACGGCATCGCCACCGCAGTGCACTATCCCCTGGCCATCACGCAGCAGCCGGCGTATCGCGATCTGCACCATGCCTCGTGCCCCGAGGCCGAGGCCTGGGCCGCGGAGTGCATCAGCGTGCCATGCTTTCCGGAGATGACCGAGTCCGAAGTCGACCGTGTGTGCCTGTCCCTAGCCGGGTTGCGCCTGTGACAGCGGTCGCCAGCGTCTCGGCAGTGTTCCCCTGCTACAACGACGAAACGACCATCGGCGGTTTGATCGACGACGTGCACCAAGCGTTGTCACCACTGATCCGCGACGTCGAGGTGATCGTTGTCAACGATGGTTCGGCCGACGGCTCGCGCCGAGTGCTCGACGGCTTGACCCTCGACCGGCCCTGGCTGCGAGTGATCCACCACGAGACCAACGGTGGCTACGGCAAAGCACTGTTGAGCGGTTTCACCGCTGCACAGAACGAGTGGATCTTCTACACCGACGGCGACGCTCAGTACGACGCGTCCGAAGCAGCCCTGCTGGTGCCGCTGGCCACCGACGATATCGACGTCGTGCAGGGCTACAAGATCGGCCGAGGCGACTCGTGGCATCGCAAAGTGATCGGCCGGTGTTACCACCACGTCGTGAAGCGGCTGTTCAATCTCAAGGTGCGCGACACGGATTGCGACTTCCGGATGTTTCGCCGACAACTGATCATCGACCGCCCGCTGACGTCGACCACAGGGGTGATCTGCGTCGAGATGATGCGTTCATTTCACCGCGCTGGCGCCTGCTTTGTCGAGATCCCTGTGCACCACTACTTCCGTCCCTCAGGCAAGTCGCAGTTCTTCCGTGTCCCGGCGATCGCGCGCAGCGCCCGGCAGCTGCTCTCGCTGTGGTGGCACATGGTGATCCGCGGCCGCTGACCCGGGGCAGGGGAGGTCGTAGCCTGAATGGCATGCCAGAGTTCGCCTTCACTGAGCTGCTTTGTCTCGGGCCCGACAACACCGACTACAGGCTGTTGACCACCGACGGTGTCTCGACCATTGACACCCCGGCCGGCACATTCCTGCGGGTCACACCCGAGGCGCTGACGCTGCTGACCGAGACGGCAATGCGCGACATTGCCCACCAGTTGCGACCGGCGCATTTGCAGCAGCTTCGCAACATCCTCGACGACCCGGAGGCCAGCGACAACGACCACTTCGTCGCCCTCGACTTGCTGAAGAATGCCAACATCGCAGCCGGCGGCGTGCTGCCGATGTGCCAAGACACGGGGACGGCGATCATAAAGGCCAAGAAGGGACAGTTCGTCCTGACCGGCGGCGGCGACGAGGCAGCGATCGCGCGCGGCGTGTACAACACGTATCTCACCTCGAACCTGCGCTACAGCCAGATGGCGCCGCTGACGATGTACGACGAGCAGAACACCGGCAACAACCTTCCCGCCGAGATCAAGATCGCCGCCGTCGACGGCGACAGCTACAAGTTCCTGTTCATCGCCAAGGGCGGCGGCAGCGCGAACAAGAGCTACCTGTTCCAGGAGACCAAAGCACTGCTCAACGAGAAGACCTTGCTGCCGTGGCTGTTCGACAAGATGAAGACGCTCGGCACTGCCGCATGCCCTCCGTACCACCTCGCTGTCGTAATCGGGGGCACGTCCGCTGAGTTTGCGGTGGAGACCGCCAAGCTCGCCAGCACGCACTACCTCGATGGGTTGCCAACCAGCGGCTCGATCACCGGCCACGCGTTCCGCGACCTCGATCTCGAGGCCAAGGTGCTGACACTCAGCCAGCAGACAGGCATTGGTGCCCAGTTTGGGGGCAAGTACTTCTGCCACGACGTGCGCATTGTCCGATTGCCGCGTCATGGGGCCAGCTGCCCGGTGGCGATGGCTGTGTCGTGCAGCGCCGATCGCCAGGCCCTCGGCAAGATCACTCGCGACGGCGTGTTCCTCGAACAACTCGAAACCGATCCGGCGCGTTTCCTGCCCGACGTGGTCGACGAACATCTCGATGGCGACGCCGTCTCCATCGACCTCAACCGACCGATGGACGAGATCCGTGCGGAGTTGAGTCGCTATCCGGTGAAGACCCGCGTCATGCTGACCGGGCCAATGGTCGTTGCTCGTGACATCGCCCACGCCAAGTTGAAGGAACGCCTCGACGAGGGCCTGGGCATGCCGCAGTACATGCGCGACTTCTGCGTGTACTACGCCGGGCCGGCTAAGACGCCGACGGGGATGGCGAGCGGATCGTTCGGCCCGACGACGGCCGGGCGCATGGACAGCTATGTCGCCGAGTTCCAAGCGGCGGGCGGCAGTTTCGTGATGCTCGCCAAGGGGAACCGCAGCCGTCAGGTCACCGATGCGTGCAAGACCTACGGTGGGTTCTACCTCGGTTCGATCGGCGGACCGGCGGCGCGACTTGCACAGGACTGCATCACCAAGGTCGACGTGCTCGAGTACGCCGAGCTCGGGATGGAGGCGATCTGGAAGATCGAGGTCCGCGACTTCCCGGCGTTCATCGTGGTCGACGACAAGGGCAACGACTTCTTCGACCTCGTCAACAAGCCGTTCGGCGGCACCCCGGTCACCGTCGCCTGAGTTCGGCGTCCTCTCCGAACTTTGTCGCTACGAAGTCGCCCAGCATGTTGTCAGCGACAAAGTTCACTCAGCATCTACGCAAGCGAGACGAGCTCGAGCCAGTCCTTGTTGAAGTAGTCGACCTCGCCGTCGGGCATCAACATGACCTTGGTCGGGTGCAGTTGTTCGACGAACTCGGTGTCGTGGCTGACGAACACGACGGTGCCCTTCCATGCCTTCAATGAGTCGGTCACCGACTGCCGACTGGGCGGATCGAGGTTGTTGGTCGGCTCGTCGAGCAGCAGCAGGTTGTTGCGACCGACCATCAACATCGCCAATGCCAACTTTGTCTTCTCGCCACCCGAGAGCGTGCCACTCTCCTGATAGACCTTCTCGCCACTGAGACCCATCATGCCGAGCATGCCGCGCAGCTGTGTTTCTGTCAGCACCACGTCGTGGGGCACAGCCGCGCGGATGTTGTCGAGCAGCGACGCATCACTCTGCAGGTTGTCGTGCTCCTGCGCGTAGTAGCCGACGTTGACATTGTGCCCGAAGCTGAAGACGCCGGTGTTGGCAGTCGTTTCTCCGGCGAGGATTCGCAGGAGGCTGGTCTTGCCGGCACCGTTGAGGCCGAGCACCAAGAGACGATCGCCGCGACCGACATCGAACGATACGTTCTCGAAGACCGGAGGCCCGCCGTACGCCTTCGCCAAGCGATGGGCTGTGATGACTGTGGCCCCACTCGCAGGCGGATCGGGAAACTTCACTCGCAACGTGCGATCGGCCTTGTGGACGTGCACACGTTGTGCCTCGAGCCGAATGATGTGCTTTTCCTTGCTGTGGGCCATCGCCGCTTTGCTGGATTTCGCACCGAAGCGATCGACGAGCGTTTGCAGGCGAGCGATCTCCTTGGTCTGCAGGACCGCCTTCTTGGCGAGGCGCTCCTCGTCGTGCGCTCGTGCCGCTCTGTACTGGCTATAGGTGCCCTTGTATTCGACGATCTCGCCGACCGCCTCCTCGGCGGGGCGGTCGAGATGCAGCACGCGGGTGATCGCCTCGTCGAGCAGGTCGAGGTCGTGGCTGATCACCAGCAGCGCGCCGCGATAGGTGCGCAAAAATTGGAGCAGCCACATCTTGGCATCGATGTCGAGGTGGTTGGTGGGCTCGTCGAGCAACAACACGTCGGATCCGGCAAACAGGATACGCGCCAACTCCACTCGCCGCCGCTCGCCGCCGCTCAGCACCCCGATCGGCAATTCCAGTCGGTCGCCTCCCAGCCCGAGCCCGGCGGCCATCGACCGGGCCTCGCTCTCGGCGCTGTATCCCCCGGAGGTGGCGAACTCGTCCTGGGCCTTGCTGTACCGGCTGACGTTGCGTTCGCTGGGGTCTTCCTCCATCGAGAGTCGCAACTTCTCCAAGCGGGTCATCTCCTCGTCGACCCCCCGTCCGCTGAGTACGTGGGTGATCGCGGTCCGCCCGTCGAGCACGCCGGCGATGCGCGGATCCTGCGGCAGATAGCCGAATCCACCCTTGCGCAGGATCTTGCCCCCGGTATGTTCCAGCGCTCCGCCGAGTACTCGGAACAGGGTGGTCTTGCCGGCGCCATTGCGGCCGACGAGGCCGACCTTGTCGCGGGACATCACGGTGAACGAGGCGCCGTTGATGATCTGGCGA
>JAYTZE010000890.1:0-1022 GCA_043742385.1 Ilumatobacteraceae bacterium | reverse complement strand
TTGGAACGCGATCTGCACCAGGCCGTAGGTGACACCTGAGGCGACTCCCATCGTCACGAATCGACGCCAGTACTTACACATCGCTGCAACCATGTCGCCCCTGCGTCCGGTAGCGAGCGCGTACACGCTTGTTGATGTCGTGATGCAGACGAATGATGCTGCTGCGTACAGCGGCGTATCGACGCTGCGAATCCCCTTGGCGTCGACGACCGAGTAGATCCCAATAGTCATCGCGACTCCTACGGCGACGATCACCTGTGCCGAGGCTCCACGGCCGGCGAGCGCAAACAGTCCGATCGCCACAATCACCATGCCCACGACCCCGACGGGACTGAAGGTGTCGCCCAACAACGCGATGCCGCCGAGCCCGGCTATCAACGCTCCGCCACCGCGAGCGATCGGATAGGCCAGTGAGAAATCGCCGACGCCGTAGGCCTTGGCCAGCAGGATGCAATACGGCAGGTGGATGATGCCCGACATCGCTGCCCACACGAACCCGCGAGCCGGAATGCCGCCGCCGGCCACCAGCACGATGGCTGCCAGCACGCCGGCGACGAAGAACTGCCCCCACAGGGCGATGAACCGATCGCCCACCGATTGTTTGACCGAGAGGTTCCACATCGCGTGCAAGACAGCGGCCACGAGCGCCAGAATGGTTGCCGTCAGCATCAGGTGGTCGAGCGTAGAACGCCGAGGCCGACGTAACCTGACCATCGAATGGATGGCGAGATGGCCCGACCGATCGGGATGTTCGACAGTGGGTTCGGTGGACTCACTGTTGCCCGTGCCGTGATCGACCTGCTTCCATCGGAGAACCTCGTGTACATCGGCGACACAGGGCGCTACCCGTATGGGCCGCGCCCGCAAGACGAGGTGCGCCAGTTCGCAAGAGAGCTGGCTTGGAGCCTGGTCAAACAACACGATGTCAAGGCGGTGGTGGTGGCCTGCAACACCGCGTCGGCGGCAGCGCTCGACGTGCTGCAGCAAGAGTTGCCCGTGCTCGTTGTCGACGTCGTCGAGCC
>JAYTZE010000889.1:0-2376 GCA_043742385.1 Ilumatobacteraceae bacterium | reverse complement strand
GGCGCTCGTACGCCGCCAAGGTGCCGATCACCTCGTACATCAGTGACCGAGTGGTCAACTCGTTGTTCCTTCTCGTCCTCGCGTCGATCGTCTCGATTCCGGTGTCGCTGTGGCTCGGCGCCCACAGCGCGCGCAAGCGCGACAAGACGTTCGACAATGTCGCCTCGAACGTCATGTTGGGCTTGGCCTCGGTGCCCGAGTTCGTCATCGGGATCATCTTGATCATTCTGTTCTCCACCCGGGTCTGGCACATCCTGCCGGCAGTCACCCAGACCGATATTGGTCAAGGTCCGTGGACCAACATGACAGGGATGATCCTGCCGACGGTCGTCCTGGTCCTCGGCGCCGTGCCCTACATCTCGCGCACGGCGCGAGCTGCGATCATCGAGGTGCTGGAGAGCGACTACGTCGAGATGGCACGCTTGAAAGGGGCCCCCGAGCGGATCGTGCTGTGGCGCCATGCGATGCCGAACTCACTTGGTCCGGTGTTTCAGGTCATCGCCCTCAACGTCGCCTACTTTGCCGGTGGTGTTATTGTCGTCGAAGCTCTGTTCAACTACCAGGGAATTGGCGGGGCGCTGCGCGATGCGGTGAACACTCGAGATCTTCCGGTGATCCAGTTCTTGGTGATGGCGCTTGCGGCCGTCTATGTGCTGACCAACATCGCCGCCGATGTGGCCACTGTGCTGGTCACGCCGCGCCTTCGCACGAGGCTCCAATGAACTTGCCGAACCACCCCGCCAAGAACCCCGTCCCACCCCTGCCGGAAGAGAATCTCGCGTCAGTCACGGAAGGTGAGCGACCCCCCGGGGTGTTGCGGTCTGGCTTGCGCCTCTGGCGCACCAAAGTCGGATTGATCTTCGTGACCATCCTGGTTGCGATCGCCCTGTTCGGGCGCTACATCGCCCCCTACGCCGAGAGTAAAGGCATCGCACTGCCGAATCAAGCGCCGGGCAAGACCCGCCTGCCATCGCAATTCGGTTCTGGCTACAAGGGTCAGGACGTGTGGACACGCTTCCTCTACGGCGGCCGCCCGATCCTGATTGCCGCATTGCTCGCCACCGTGCTTGCCCTGTTCCTCGGAACCGTGATCGGTCTGGTTGCCGCTTACAACCGCGGCAAGCTCGACGACTTTTTGATGCGAGCCATGGATGTGATTCTGGCGATGCCCCAGATCATCGCCGCGTTGGTCGTGCTCAGCATGTTCGGGGCTACGACCAAAGTCATCGTGCTGACAGTCGGCATTTCTACCGCTCCTCGTATTGCGCGCGTGGTCAGGGGCACCGCCGTGTCGGTTGTCGAGCGAGACTTCGTCGCGGCTGCCGAATCACTCGGTGAGTCGAGAACCCGCATCCTGATTTCCGAGCTGCTTCCGAATGTGACGGCGCCGCTACTGGTCGAGGCCAACCTGCGCCTCACGTTCTCGATCGGTGTGATCGCCGGCATCGGATTTCTCGGGTTCACACCCGACCCGAGTGCCGCCAACTGGGGGCTGATGATCTACCAGAACAAGGGCGGCATCGTCCCCAACCACTGGGGCGTCACCCTTCCGGTCGCGGCTATCGCATTGCTGACGATCGGCACGGGAATGATAGGCGACGGATTCTCGCGTGCCACCGGCGGCATCGACCGAGCCAGGGGTGACGCCTGATGGACGAAGCAGTCACGATTTGCAATTTGCGTATCGAGGTGGCCGCAAGCGGTGCCGACATCGTCGATGAGGTCAACCTCAACATCGCGCCAGGTGAGGTGCTCGGCCTCGTCGGCGAATCCGGCTCCGGCAAGACCACGGTCGGCCTCGCCGTGCTGGGCCACGCCCGACCCGGTGTGAAGCTGGCGTGCGGAGACGTCACGATCGGCGATGCAGCAATGCTCGCGCTCGGCGATGTGGCCCTGCGTCATGCGCGTGGGAGGCTTGTTTCTTATGTCCCGCAGGACCCATCGACGGCATTGAACCCGGCACTGCGGATCAACAAGCAGTTGATCGAGGTGCTCGAGTTCCACAACTTCGGTGGCAGCGACGCGGCTCGTCGCGAGCGCGTGCAAGAGGTGATGAACGAGGTGCTGTTGCCGAGCACGCCCGAGTTCCTGCGTCGCTACCCGCATCAACTGTCGGGCGGCCAACAACAACGAGTCG
This sequence comes from Ilumatobacteraceae bacterium, assembly GCA_043742385.1. Taxonomy (GTDB): domain Bacteria; phylum Actinomycetota; class Acidimicrobiia; order Acidimicrobiales; family Ilumatobacteraceae; genus JAENVT01. The sequence continues at coordinate 239 of JAYTZE010000889.1, read as the reverse complement.
GTCTGGCGATGGCCTTCGCCTGCCGCCCGTCGGTGATCGTGCTCGACGAGCCCACCACGGGCCTCGACGTCAGCACTCAGGCCCACGTGTTGACAACGATTCGCGAACTGTGCCACGCCCACAAGGTTGCAGCCTTGTATGTCACCCACGATCTGGCGGTCGTTGCCAACCTGGCCGATCGGGTTGCCGTGATGTACGCAGGGCGAATCGTCGAACAGGGCCCCGCCGCGGAGTTGTTC
>JAYTZE010000888.1:0-1022 GCA_043742385.1 Ilumatobacteraceae bacterium | reverse complement strand
AACCGATCGCCGCCGACGGTGACCTTCCCGCCATCGGCACACGCGGTGTCGATTGCTGCTTGCATGCGCTCGAGTGCAGTAGGGGTGATCAACGGACCGACCAACGTGGCGGCATTCAACGGACTACCGATCGGAAGGGTGCAATACGCGGCCGACATGCGTTCGACGACTTCGTCGAGCCGCGAGCTGTGCACGATCGCCCGACGCAGAGAGGTACAACGCTGACCGGCAGTTCCGGCCGCAGCAAACGTCATCCCTCGGACGACCAGCTCGATGTCGGCCGACGGTGCGACGATCGCCGCATTGTTGCCGCCGAGTTCGAGGATGCTGCGGCCGAAGCGTGCCGCAACCACGCCGGCAACCTGTTGGCCCATGCGGGTCGAACCGGTTGCGCTGACCAGGGGAACTCCCGGGTGGGCGACCAAGGCAGCACCGACGTCGGCGCCGCCGAGCAGTACTTGACTGAGATGAGCCGGTGCGCCGACTGCTGCTGCGGCTTGGTCGAACAGGGCACTGGTGGCGATGGCGGTCAGCGGAGTGAGGTCGCTGGGCTTCCAGATCACCGGGTTGCCGCACACCACGGACAGCGCCGCGTTCCAGCTCCATACTGCCACCGGAAAGTTGAACGCCGTGATCACCCCGGTCGGCCCGAGTGGGTGCCATTGCTCCATCAACCTGTGGCCGGGGCGTTCACTGGCAATCGTCAGGCCGTGCAATTGACGGCTGAGCCCGACGGCGAAGTCGCAGATGTCGATCATCTCCTGCACCTCGCCGAGTGCTTCGCTCTCGATCTTGCCGACCTCGAGCTGAACGAGGCGGCCAAGGTCGGTCTTGTGCGTGCGCAGCAAGGAGGCGAATTGGCGGATCAACTCGCCACGCAGCGGGCCTGGCGTGGTGCGCCACGACTGGAAGGCGCTGCCGGCTTGGTCGACGGCCGTATCGACCGACAATTTGCCGGAGACACCTCCGAGCGCAGTACCTGTGATCGGGCTCCTGGCCACGTGTTCGCCGGCTGCGGTGAG
>JAYTZE010000887.1:0-2379 GCA_043742385.1 Ilumatobacteraceae bacterium | reverse complement strand
CCCGTAGAACGGCGTGTTCGAGTCGCTCCTGCAGTAGCAGCCTGTTCGGAAGCCTCGTCAGCGGGTCGTGCAACGCACTGTGGTGGTACAAGTCCGAGGCAACTCGAGCCGCGCGCGCGACTGGGCATTGATCAAGTACGCGGCAGCCACATCGGCCAACCTCTGGGCTGCGGCCATGTCGTTTGCGTCGAGCTCGCCCGGGGTGTCGCGATAGAGGTCCAGTGCACCGAGACAACCATCGCCGTCGCGCAGTGGAAAGGTGAAGACGGCCGCCAGACCGGCGGCCACGCCGGCTGGACCGAACGTCGGGTACCGATCGTCCTCCCACAGATTGCTGACCGCGACGGCCCCGCCCGACTCGAAGGCGGCGATGCACGGTCCCTCACCAAGCTCGGTCTGCAAGCGCTCGAACCGCATCAGACTCATCGGACGCGGCGATGAACCGGGGAGCCGCGCCTGCTGAGATCAGCGTGACACCCGCGGAGGTCACGGGCAGCACCTCGACGATTCGCTCGACGAGATGATCGAGAATCCCTTGGATGGGAAAATCGGTGATGAGGGCGCGAGCAAACTCGCTGAGGACTGCCGAACGTTTTGCTCGTTGACCACGATCACCATCCATCAACACGGCGCGGCATGACTGCGCGTTGTCTGGACGGAGACGTCTACGACATCTGATGGGCACTCTAGCGCACCCTCGGCTCAGCGTGCCTGCATCAATCGTCAGGCATTTGTCAAGATTTCTCAGTCGTTGGCCAGCAGTTGAATCAGGCTCGAGGTGTCCCACCGCTTGCCGCCGCGGGCGATGACCTGGGCGTAGAACTGGTCGATCAATGCCGTCATAGGCAATCGGGCGCCGTTCCGGTTTGCTTCGCCCAGCACGATCGCCAGATCCTTGCGCATCCACTCGACAGCGAATCCGAACTCGAACTCGCCCCGAGCCATCGTGCGGCCGCGGTTCTCCATCTGCCAACTCTGCGCAGCGCCGAAGCGGATGACATCGACGACCTGATCGGGGTCAAGGCCGGCCTTCTGCGCGAAGTTGATGCCTTCAGCGAGTCCTTGCACGACGCCGGCGATGCAGATCTGGTTGACCATCTTGGTCAACTGCCCGGCGCCGGCGTTGCCCATCAACGAGCATGCCTTGGCGTATGCGGCCATGACAGGATTGGCCAAGTCGTAGAAAGCCTCATCGTCGCTGCCGCACATGATCGTCAACTGGCCGTTCTCCGCGCCGGCCTGTCCGCCCGATACAGGGGCATCGACGAATCCGACTCCGCACTCCGCTGCCGCCTCAGCCAGTTCCTTGGCCACCTCCGCCGACGCGGTGGTGTGGTCGACCAACACCGCTCCCGCCTCGGCGCCCGCCAACACACCATCGGGGCCGTAGACCACCTCGCGCACATCGTTGTCGTTGCCGACGCACATCAGTACGAATTCGGCACCCTCGGCGGCCTCGCGTGGCGTCGGGGCTGCACGATTGCCGTAGAGCGCCACCCACGCCAGCGACTTCTCCGGCGTGCGGTTGTAGACGGTGACCTGGTGACCGGCGGCGGCGAGATGGCGGGCCATCGGCGCGCCCATCACGCCAAGCCCAATGAAGGCGACAGAACTCATCGACCCAGTCTTGCCGGTCACGAGATCACGAGCGTTCACCCCTCGGTATCACGGGCAATGATGTCCACATGATCGACCATCTCGTGTACGCATCGAAGGATCTACCGCGGGCCTCGGCGGCGATCGGCGACCTCCTCGGCGAACTACCGACGCCGGGCGGTCGTCATGTCGGCCATGGCACGTACAACGAATTGATGTCGCTCGGCGGCGCGACCTACCTCGAGGTGATCGGGCCGGATCCCACCCAGCCTTTGCTGGACGGGCCACTGCCGTTCGGGATCGATGGCCTGACCGAGCCTGCGCTCGTCGCCTGGTGCGTGCGCCCACGACGGCCGCTCACCGAGATCATCTCCGAGGCCCGGTCCGCCGGCATCGAACTCGGCGGGGTGACCGAAATGTCTCGGCGGCGTCCTGACGGTGTGCTGCTGGAATGGCAGCTCACCTTTCCGCAACTCGATGGGCCGTTCGGTCTGGCGCTGCCGTTCATGATCGATTGGGCCGAGTCGGCACATCCAAGCGCCACGTTGCCGCCCGCCGTACGGCTCGTCGAACTAGTAGTGCATCATCCTCAACCACAACGGCTCAGCGACGCGTTCGACATCATCGGACTCGCCACCGGTATCACGATGCAGAAAGGTGACAAGCCTGCGCTGCGAGCGAGAATTGAAACTCGGCGCGGCGAGGTCACCCTGACAAGCTGACCATCAACTCGTCGATGATCGACGGCGGGGTGCGTGGGTGCATGAACACCAGGCGCCCGAC
>JAYTZE010000886.1:0-1025 GCA_043742385.1 Ilumatobacteraceae bacterium | reverse complement strand
CCGCAGGCGATCGTGGCGAGTCGAACCTCAGGGGTAGCCTGAGGGTGATGCCAGAGCTGTCAACGATCATCTGGCTCCTCGCTGGTCTGGCAATCGGTTACATCCTGTGGAAAAGCGGCATTGGCCTGCTGAGAAGCTTCACCACACCGATGCCCCCACCTCCACCTCCCGGTGAGCTGCGCAAGGTCAACGTCAGGTACCGATGCAGCGTGTGCGGCCTGGAAATCAAGCTCACGCTGGCCCCGGATGCAGATCCGCCCCCGCCGCGGCACTGCCTCGAGGACATGGAAATCGTCGCGCCACTCTATGACTGATCTCCACAGCCTGTGGATAAGTATGTGCGCAAACTACAAGAGTGTGAGTTAACTCAGCGCCATTTCGTGGCGACCCAGAGGCCGGCCAACAAGAAACCGAGCCCGACGAGCACGGGTGTATTCGTCGTGTCCCAGATCACATAGCGCGACAAAATCGACAGCACGCCGATTGCCAAGAGGGTCAGCATCAGAATCGGCACCCACCGCGGGCTCTCGTAGAACGCCTTCGGTGTCGGCGGCGTATACCGCGACGACGCCGAGACTCCGGCCGACGAAGTGGTGATTGGCTCGTGCGTCGACGTCGCCTGTCCCGGTCTGGTGCCCTTGGGGGTCACCCGACCCGATGTCTTGCGTTTCGGTGGAGCCACGGCGTGAGAGCATAGGCCACAGAACACATTCGACACGACCGGACGCTCTGCGGCAGTCTGTGGCGGTGACGGCGCAGCGGGTTCTGGTGATCGACAGCTACGACAGCTTCGTGTACAACCTCGTGCAGTATCTCGGCGAACTCGGAGCCGAACCGATCGTCGTGCGCAACGATCAATTGACGATCGACGAAGCACTCGCCGTCGAGCCCGACGCGTTGCTGCTTTCGCCGGGCCCCGGCCGACCGGAGGATGCCGGCATCATCTGTGCAGCCGTCCCCGCCTTCGCCGAGCGTGGCGTCCGCGTCCTCGGCGTGTGTCTGGGTCTTCAAGCGATCGGTCACAT
>JAYTZE010000885.1:0-4796 GCA_043742385.1 Ilumatobacteraceae bacterium | reverse complement strand
TACGACGACGAGCGGGGCCGGAATCATCGGCTCGAGGAAGATCTCCAACGTGCCACCGGACAGACACGGGTTGTGCACCGTCAGCGAGCCTGGCCGTGGTGCCTCGGGCTCGGGGGTGATGCGCAGAAGCAGCGTCTCGCCGCTGTCGAGCAAGGCAAGTGCCTGGGCCCGAACCGTCGACTCGGCGCACGCACCGCCGACGAAGCCTTCGATGGTTCCGTCGGCCAGCACGATTGCCTCGGCGCCGGGTTTGGCGCTCGTGGGTTTCTCCGCCACCACCACCCGCGCATGCACATACGCAGCGCGAGCGTGGCGTAACTCCAACCCACGAGCGAGAAGGTCGTGTGTCATCGAGAAAACGCTAACTGCCAGACCATCTACTACGTGATCGCCATGTCAGTACGGAAGGGGTTGCCCTGGATGGCTCGCCAGACCTGGGCAGGTGTCAACGGCATGTCGGCGTGACGTACCTGAATGGCGTCGAGAACCGAGTTGACGACCGCAGGCGGCGAACCAACGGTTGCCGATTCACCGACACCCTTCACACCGAGCGGGTGATGCGGCGACGGTGTGATGGTCTCGCCGAGCTCCCAGGACGGGCACTCCATCGATGTCGGCAGGAGGTAGTCCATGAACGATCCACCGAGGTTGTTGCCATCCTCGTCGAACGCAATCACCTGCATCAGTGCCATACCGACACCGTCGGCGAGGCCACCGTGCACCTGCCCCTCGACGATCATCGGGTTGATGCGCGGGCCACAGTCGTCGACGGCGATGAAGCGGCGCACCTTGACCTCGCCCGTGCCCGGGTCGACATCGGTGACGCAGATGTATGCACCGAAGGGGTAGGTCAGGTTGGGCGGGTTGTAGACGCACTGCCCGTCGAGGTGTCCCTCCACACCGTCGGGAAGCTCCAGCGAGCCGTGCGACAGCATGGCGATTTCCTGGATCGTTTTTCCCTTCTCCGGGTCGCCCTTCACCTGCCAACGTCCGAGCTCCCACTCGAGGTCGTCGGGCGAGCATTCCAACGCTGCAGCGGCAACGATGCGGGCCTTGTCGCGCACTCGCCGTGCCACGATCGCTGCGGCACCGCCGCTGACGGGCGTCGAGCGCGAACCGTATGTGCCGAGGCCGAACGGAGTGTTGTCGGTGTCGCCTTGGATGACTTCGACGTCCTCCGGCGGGATACCCAACTCCTGGGCGACGATCTGGGCAAAGGTCGTCTGATGCCCTTGGCCTTGCGTGATGCAGCTCAGCCGGAGCTGTGCCTTACCGGTTGGGTGCACTCTCAGCTCTGCACCGTCGGCCATGCCGAGACCGAGGATGTCCATGTGCTTGCGCGGTCCGGCGCCGACACCTTCGGTGAAGAACGAGATGCCGATGCCCATCAAGAGCTCGCTGGTATCTCCGGCGGCGCGTCGCTGTCGGCGAGCCGCCTGCTCGGCGCGCAGCTCGTCGTACCCGGCGATCCGCATCGCCTCTCGTAGCGTCGGTGCGTAGTTGCCGCTGTCGTACTCCCAGCCGGTCGGCGTGGTGTACGGGAACTGCTCTTCACGCAACAGGTTCTTCAGTCGCAACTCGGCAGGGTCGATCTTCATCTCCATGGCCAGGCAGTCCACGAGCCGCTCAACCAGATACACCGCTTCGGTGATGCGGAACGAACAGGCGTAGGCGACACCACCGGGAGCCTTGTTGGTGTACACCCCGGTCACCTTGCAATGCGCTGCCTCGAAGTCGTAGCTGCCGGTGAAGATGTGGAAGAACCCGGCCGGAAACTTGGTCGGCTGGGCAGTGCCGTTGAAGCAACCGTGGTCGGCCAACACGTTCACGCGGACGCCGAGGATCTTGCCGTCGTTGGTGGCGGCGATCTCTCCGTGCATGTGGTAGTCGCGGGCGAACGCCGTGCTCATCAAGTGCTCGCTGCGGTCCTCCATCCACTTCACCGGCTTGCCGGTGACGATGGACCCGACGATCGACAGCACGTAGCCGGAATAGATTCCGACCTTGTTGCCGAACCCACCGCCGATGTCCTGTGTGACCACGCGGATCTTGTGTTCGGGGAGGCCGGCCACCAAGGCATAGACGGTTCGGTGAGCATGCGGGGCCTGCGATGTGCACCAGATCGTCAACTGTCCGGTGACCTTGTCCATGTATGCCACGGAACCGCATGTCTCCATCGGCGAGGGATGCGTGCGCGGGTACAGCATGTCCTGCTTCACGATCACGTCGGCCTTGGCGAACGCGGCATCGCACTTGGCTTCGTCGCCGGCCTCCCAATCGAAGATGTGATTGTCGGTCTTGCCTTCTTTGTCGGTGCGGATGACCGGCGCGCCGGGGTCCAGTGCTTTCTTGGCGTCGATCACCGGTTCCAGGATCTCGTACTCGACCTCGATCAACTCCAACGCGTCGCGAGCCGAGTACTTGTCCTCGGCGATCACGAAGGCGACCTCTTGGCCCTGGAATCGGACCTTGTCGGTGGCCAGCACAGCGGCGGTGTCGTATGACAGCGTCGGCACCCATGCGAGTCCGAGCGTCTCCAGGACCGCGCCGGTGATGACGGCCTTCACCTTCGGGTGCGCCTCGGCGGCCGATGTATCGATCGACTTGATCAACGCATGCGCAACGGGGCTGCGCAGGATTGCGCCATGAAGCATTCCGGGCATGTCGAGATCGTCGATGTAATGCCCCTGGCCGCGCAGAAACCTGGCGTCTTCCTTGCGCAGCATGCGGCCGAACCCGATCGGGTTTCCGCCAGCGCTTGTTGGTACCTCTGTGACGGTCATGCCGACACCTCCTCGTTCACATTCGCGTGTTCGGCGGCCCAACGGATGGCTCGAACGATGTTCTCGTATCCCGTGCAGCGGCAGATGGTGCCGCAGATGGCCTCGCGGATTTCGCCAGTGCTCGGGTCTGGGTTGCGGTCGAGCAACGCCTGACCGGTCATCAGCATCGCCGGCGTGCAGAATCCACACTGCAGACCATGCTCGTTCATGAATCCCTGTTGGATCGGACTGAGCACACCGCCCTGCTCGAGATCCTCGACGGTGCGGATCTTGCGACCGTCGGCCATCGCAGTCAACACGGTGCATGACTTCACTGGCTCGCCGTCCATCCACACGACGCACACGCCGCAGTTGGAGGTGTCGCAGCCCCAGTGGCTGCCGGTCAGTTGGAGGTGATCTCGAATGAAGTGGATCAAGAGCAGCCGCGGTTCGACGTCGCGGGTGACATCTTGACCATTGACGTTGATGGTCACTTCCATCATGAACCTCCCTGTGCTCGAGCAACTGCACGGCGGAGTGCACGTGCAGTGAGTTCCTTGGCGAGATGCCGCTTGTAGTCGGCAGGGCCGCGCTGATCGCTGGATGGATTGCTGGCGTCGGCGGCGAGCTGTGCTGCGATTGCAATGTTGTCTTCCGTCGGCGACTGCCCGCGCAAGGCGGCCTCGGCCGCGGGTGCGCAGAAGTGCTCGACGCCGACCGCCGTCAGACCGATGCCACAGTCGCCGACGACTCCGCCACTCATGCTGACGAACACACCCGACGCAGCGACGGCCCAGTCGCCGGCGCGACGCTCGACCTTCTCGTAGGCGCTACCGGTTCGGTGGCGGATCGGCACTCGGATCTCGGTGAGGATCTCGCCGGGCAGTGCGGCAGTTTCGTATGGTCCCTGATGGAACTCACGCGCCGGCACTGTTCGCTGGCCGTTCTTGGAATGCAACACGATCGTCGCGGCCAAGGCCGACATCACCGCTGACAGGTCCTCCGACGGATCCGCCTGACAGAGCGATCCGCCAACCGTTCCCCGATTGCGCACGATGGGGTCGGCGATCACACGCTCGGCCTCGCCGAAGATTGCGTAGTGCTCGGCGGCGACAGCTGACTCGAGCAACTCGCGGTGCCGGGTCATGGCCCCGATCCGAATCTCATCGCCTTCGACACGCACATACGCCAAGTCGAGATCGTTGATGTCGATGAGATGCTCTGGTCTGGCGAGACGGAGCTTCATCATCGGCAGCAGGCTGTGGCCCCCTGCCACCAGTCGGGCCTCTGGCCCAAGCCGATCCAGCAGTGCAATGGCATGGTCGATGCTGGTCGCCCGCTCGTACTCGAACGGCGGTGGAATTTGCATGAGATCCCCCGATCCTCACTGGTCCCCAAATGGACAACAGAGGCCTGGCCAGTACTAGCCCCAGCCGCGATCATGGGCGCTGGCGACCCGAGCGTCAACGGTGTCCTAACCGAAGGGTTATCTCGACCCGATGGCGACCTGGCGGTGGCCCTACAGTTCCGCGACGGTGACGCTCGCCCAGTTGAAGGTCTTCGTGTTGGTCTCACGACTCGGGTCGGTCCGCGCTGCTGCGGCCGCTCTGGGTGTCAGTGAGCCTGCCGTATCGCAGGCTCTGGCGGCGCTACGCCACCATCTCGACGATCCGCTGATCTCGCGCAGCGGAACCGGCATGGAGTTGACCCCGGCGGGGCGTCGGGTGGTGTCGATCGCCTCGCAGATGGTGAACCTTGCCGTCGATGCCGAGGTCGCCGTGAGACAGTCGAACGGTGCAGCCGAACTACTGCGAGTGGTGACGACCAGCACATTGTCGCAGTCGATCGTGCCGGCACTCCTGCAAGCCTTCACTGCTCGCGCCGGCGGTATCGAGGTCAGTCTCGGTGTCGCAACCACCGAGGAGATGGCCGCTTTGATCGAGGAGCGGCTCGCCGACGTCGCCGTCGGGCCCCGTTTGCCCGGCATCGATGCCGAGGCGGTAATGAGGTACCGGATGACACTTGTCGGGCATC
>JAYTZE010000884.1:0-9507 GCA_043742385.1 Ilumatobacteraceae bacterium | reverse complement strand
GGCGTGACCACCGTGCGCGGGATCGGCGCAGTGTCGTCGATCGACACAGTGCGCGGCAATGCTGCCGCAGTTGTCGTTGGCGTGGCCGGCGGCGGCATGGTCGACTCCTGCAGTTGCACACCGCACGCCTCGCAGAACGTCTCGTCAGCCGCGATGGGGGCGGCACATGCCGGGCAGGTGAGTTCTGTCGCGGTCATGACAGCGAGCGGACCCGGACGGAGTTGGCCTGATCAACGAGGTTGGTGCGGGTCGCGGCATCGTCGGCCAAGCGGGCCGCATCGCGGTATGCATGTTCGAGGCCCGAACGCAATGATGGCTCTGTTGCCCGAGAACCGGCGATCATCATCTGCGGCGAGGGACCCTGGTCGCGAACCTGGCTCAGTGCCGCCGACAGAATCTGGATGCGCAGCGCTGCTCGACCGGCGGGATCGAGGGCGGCCAGATCGAGTTCGTCGGCGGCCGACGCCAGGTCGTCGAGCGGGTGCGGTGATCCGTCGGCGGATGAGAGCAGCAGGGCACGCCGACGACGGGCCTCGCCGTAGGCGCGACTGGTAGCCGGAATCCGGTCGTAGGCGGCCAACGCCTCGTCGCGGCGGCCAGCGGCTGCGGCCAGCCGGGCGAGTCCGAATTGTGCCGGGGCGACGTAGGCCGCATCGGTCTTCGCACATTGCGCGTACATCTGCGCGGCGACCTCATGTTCTCCTCCAAGTTCGCACGCCCTGGCGAGTGCCAGCTTCGGCGCCAACTCGCCTGGCAGTTGACCGTAGACGCTGTTGAACGCCGAGATCGCAGCGGAATGGTCTCGCGCGTCGAGGGCAACGAGGCCGTGCAGCCACACACCTCGCCACTCCCACGGATCGTTGCCAAGAATTGCATCGGAGATCGTCGATGCCTGTTGCAGTTGACCGGCAGCCATGGCGGCATATCCGCTGGCCATCGCCACCCCGACCGTCTGCTCTGGTGCCGATGACAACGCCTGCAATCGGTCCGCTGGATTCTCGGCAGTGACCGACCCCAACCACGACGCCATCGGGTCGAGCGGATCCACGGCGACGACGGGCAGGTCCGCCCAGTCGAGCCGGTCGTCGGCCACGGCCGGCGTCTCGAACAAGCGAGATGGCGTGCTACGCGTCACCGTTCCCCCGGCGGCCGCGGCGGTCACCTCACGCAGTACGCCGAGGAGTTGGTCGCGCATCTCGTCGGCATTTTGGAACCGGTCCTCTGGCTGTGGTGCCGTGCCCTTCAGCAGCCAGCGATACAGCGAATCGTGCTGCGCGAAGATCGGTACGTCGCCTGGCGAGGGCAGCGTGGTCTCGTAGGCGCTCTGATACCCCTTGAACTCGAAGATCAGCACAGCCAAGGTGCGCGCCACTGTGTACAGATCGCTGGAGATCGATGTGCCGTCCTTGGCAACCTCGGGGGCCTGGAAGCCGACGGTTCCATAGATCGGTGACTGGTCGTCGTCGGCACGGCGGACCCCGCCGAGGTCGATCAGCTTCAGGCCGTCACCGACCTGGATGACGTTGGCCGGCTTGAAGTCGCAGTACAGCAAGCCGAGCAGGTGTAGATAGGAGAACGCCGGCAGAATCTCGACGATGTAGGCGATTGCCTGATCCACCGGGATCGGCGAGAACCGGCCGGTGGCCTTCATCCGATCTTTCAACAAGATGTTCAGCGAGCGACCACCGACATATTCCATGACGATGTACGACGCTCCGTCTGCGGCAGTGACGAAGTTGTAGATCTCGACGATCAGGGGATGTTCGACCTCGGCGAGATACTGCTTCTCAGCAACTGCCGCCCGCGCCGCGTCGGGATCGCCGCTGTTGAGCAAGCCCTTCAACACCACCCAACGGTCGTTGACGTTGCGATCGTTGGCGAGATAGATCCAGCCCATGCCTCCGTGGGCCAAGCCTCCGACAACCTCGTACTGTCCTCCGACCAGCGCGCCGGGCTGCAGCTTCGGATCGAAGTCGAATGGGGAGCGGCACTTCGGGCAAAAACCCTTCGACCGGCCGGGCGATCCCTCGCGAGCACGACCGACTTTTGCCTGGCACACCGAGCAGAAGCGCTTGTCTTCGGACACAGTCGGCGAATTCATCAACGCCTGGCGCGGATCTGTGTCGGGCACCGACGGAACCTGGGTCAGTCCTGCGCCGAGGCGCGACGTTTGCGTCGTGGCCGTGAGCCGCCGAGTCGGTCGACTCGTCCCGCTCGATCGTGCCGAGCCGAGCGGCACCTGGCCCAGGCGGGTCGTACCCGATTGAGTGGTGACCGCACTCGGACCTTCACCCGTTGGAGGCAACGACGAACCCGCTCCGGTACCCGTACCGAACTGAGCGACCGGCGCCAATCCGCATACGTCGCAATAGCCGTCGACGACGCTGCCGATGCAACCCGGCTGAGCGCACTTCATGAGCCGACCCCGCCCGACGAAACACGAGACGCGATCAGCGAGTTGACCGCAGCGACGTAACGCTCGACAAGCGGACGGGCGGCGGAGACATCGCACGGCGCCGCCCACAACAGCGATTCGGCCTGCCGATACAGCGGTTCGAGATCGCTGCTCTCGCCCAGCCCGTGAGCACTGGCCTTGTCGCGGAACGAATGGAGCAACCCGCGCAGATCGTCGCGGTCGTCGAGCGGTTGCTGATACCTGCGGCGGGCCTCGGCCAGTGCAGCCTCGAGTCGTTCGACCTTGTCGACGATCGGGGCCATCACGACACGCGCCGCCGACCACGGCATCACCTTCACCTCATCGCTCGACCGCAACGCGCCGACTGCAGCGACTGACGGAATGGCAAGCGTCGGCGCCTGCACGACCTTCTCGCGGCATCGCTCGGCCAACTGCCGCACCGACACCTCGATCTCACCCAGCCTGGTCAGGCGATCGCTGAGTGTTGCCCACGTATCGAACAGTTGCCGGCGTTCGGCATCGATCTGCTCGAGTTCGGCCCGCAACGCGCCCGCTTGGGTGGCGACGCCGGCCAGATCGCGGCGGGCGACAAGATCGGTGCGCAACTGCGCGGCACGGTTGATGTGGCTACCAAGTTGAGTGGCCAGCCGCTCGGCACCTGACAGATCGCCAGCGGCCTGGGTTGCCAGTGCGACGTCGTTTGCGGATCGAGACTCGACGCCCGATACATGTGATTCGACGCGCTGCACGATGGCATCGACCAAGGCGGCAGCATCGGCCAAGTTCTGAGCGACTGGACCGCCGAGGTTGTCGGCCAACGGCTCGTTGGCCAACGCAGTGGCTTGGGCCCGATCGCGCTCGGCGAGATCCGCGATCGCTCGCAGACGATCGCCAACGGCCTTGCGAGCAACAAACGCGGCGGCGAGATCCGACTGATCGTCGGCGGTGCCGGCGGTGCGAACCCGATCCTCCAACGACAACATCGCGTCCGTGCGACCGCTGAGCCAATCGGTCCACTGGGCAAGCAATGCGGCCATCTGCTCGGCAGTCGGGGGGGCGGCCACTACGGCTCCCTGGCGTAGATCGCCGGCGGCGGATCGATGACGGTGTCGCTGAGGACTCCGACCAACCATTTCTCGTAGATCGCTCCCCAGCGTCCGTCGATGCGCATCTCCTCGATCACACCGTTGACAAATCGCACGAAATCGATCTTGGCCTTGGCCATCCCGAGGCCATACGGCTCCTCGGTGAACGGGTCGCCGACGACCTCGGTGTTGGGGTCCTGCGCCGCCAGGCCGGCGAGCACGGTGTCGTCGCCGGTCGTTGCAACGGCCTCGCCCTGTTGCATGGCAACGAGACAGTCGGTGATATCGGGTTTGGCCAGCACCACCAATTGGTCGAAGCCATTGTCGGGGTCGCGGAGATAATCGATGTTGGTGCTGCCCTCCGGCGCACACACGATGGCCGACGCAGCATTGAGCGCATCGATGGCATCGATACGGTTGAAGCCGGACTCCTTCTTCACCAGGACGCGCTGACCAGCGTCGAAGTAGGTCGACGAGAATGCGATGCGCAACCACCGGTTGCAGTTGATGGTCATCGTGTGAGCGACAATGTCGACGCCACCGTTGTCGGGCCCTGCTTCGAGGTTCGGCAAGCGGTCGGCATAGGTGATGACCTTGTAGGTGATGTTGGACTCGCCCCCGGGACCGAGGATCGCCTTGGCCACTTCCTTCAACATGTCGATGTCGAAACCCTCGATCTGGTTCTCCAGCGGGTTTCGGGCACCGAACAGCAGCGTGTCGCCCGAGACACCGACGATCAGCTTCCCGCGCTTCTGGATCGCCTCCATGGTCGAACCCGCCGGCATCTCGCCCGGCTTCGGCAACGGCCCGTCAGGCTCGTAGGAACGGGTGGCGTCTTGAGTCTGCTCCTCGGTCGTGCACTCCGGCGCCGCCGGAGTGACGGGGTCGCTCGATGGCGGCGCTACACCTTCGACAGCCCCGGAAAGCCGAATAGATCCCGAGCAGCCTGCGAGGACGACGGCGACCGCCGTCAACGCAAGCCGCTGGCGCCGGCCGCTCATCGATACTCCTTCAAGCGTTGGCCGCACCCGAGCGCAGCCAGCACAGCAAACGCGAGACCGGCGAGAAACACCACGTTGCGAAGCCCGTTCAGTGGCCCGATCGCATCGCTGAGCAGTTGCGATGCTCTGACGCCCTCTGCTGTGGAGATCTCGCCAACACGCTGAACGAATTCATCGAACGCACGCACGGCGTCGATCCCACTCGACGTTTGCTGCTCACCCAGGCTGACGGCGACGGCCTCATCCCAGTTGCCCTCGACGTCGAGGACACGAATGCTGCTGTGAGCATCGCTGTAGTTGGCGTAGGAAGCGGCGGCGCTATTCGACAGATCGACATCACTACCCAGGCCCCGATCGAACCCCTGCAGCACGATGTCGTTGCCAATTTGCCAGTTCGTTTCGTTGGCAGCTCCGTTGCCGCGGTTGATCAGTGTCAACGCCTCTTGCGACCGGGCCTCGAACGCCGCTGCACGAGCCTGGGCCGCATTGTCGGCGCTGGCAAGCTGATTGCCGACCGCAGAATCGGCGTCGCTGACCGAACCTGCCTGCCTCGTGCCGCCGATCACCAGAACGAGCAGCAACACCAGAGTTGCGACAGCGATTGGAACATTGACAACCCGACGAAACGCGCGCGACATCCACCAACTTGCCAGGACCAGCGTGAGCATCAGCAGCCACCCAAATCCGTGCAGCCACGCACCGGCGCGGTGCGCGGTCGCCAGGCTGGCGTTGATCTGAGTTCGCTGCGACGCCTCGACTGCTCGCAGCGACGACACGATGTCAGGCGCATCGGGATCGTCGTTGCTGACAACTCCGTTGGCCTGGCGTTGGTATGTCGCTCCAACCGGGAAACCTTGACGGTTGTTGGCCCTGGCCTGCTCGACGAGACCGACGTAGCCGCCAAGCAGGCGGCTGGCTTCGCTGAGCTGTTCGAGGTCGGCGTCGGTGGCCGCACCGGAGACTGCGACCAGCCCGTCGCCTGCCGTGGCAATCTCGTCGAGGTACGCCGTGCGTTGCTCCGGGTCTTCCTGTCCTCCGACCAGGTACGACGAACTGGCGATGGCATCGGCGTGCACGATGCGAACTCGGATGTCCTGCAGCGCTAAAAGCTGACCCGAGGCCGTTCGGACGTCGTTGATCGCGTTGGCCCGCCGATTGACCCCGAACGCACCGCCCACTGCGAAGACCACGGCCAGCACGATCAACGCCGCCCGAAGCAGCGACAGCTTGGCGGGTGTGGAGGTGGCCGCAATGCGCCGCCCGACAAGCCGCGTGACGGGTAGAGATGGTTGCGGCTGCATCGTTGTTGTCGCGGTTGGGAGCACCCACACCTCTTCGTCGCCATATCGTGTCGCCAAAATCGTGTGTTGCGGAGTGTATGCGCAACTCTTGACGATGCGAACGGGTTGGGTACCGTTGTTGCATGCCCAGCGCCTTCATGCACCCGTTCGCCTCACCCACGCGAGAAAGCTTCATCCGCATCGAGCGCGGGGAAGGTGCGTTGGTGTGGGACGAAAGCGGCCGCGAGCTGGTCGACGGCATGGCCAGCCTGTGGTACAACGCCATCGGCCACGGTCGAGGCGAGATGGCCGATGTCATCGCCGCCCAGGTGCGCAAGCTCGGTGCCTACTCGACCTTCGACCCGTTCACCAACGAGCCCGCCGAGGCCTTGGCCGAAGAGTTGCGACAGATCGCACCGACACCCAACGCCCGCGTGTTCTTCACCTCGTCGGGCTCAGAGTCCATCGATACAGCAATGAAGCTGGCCCGCATGGCCCACGTGCAGGCAGGTCAGCCGCAGCGCAAGCTCATCATCAGCCGCACCCGCGGCTACCACGGCGTCGCCTACGGCGGCACCAGCGTCCAGGGCATCGCCCCGTACAAGGAGAACTTCGGTCCGTTCGTCGACGAAGTGGCGACTGTGCCGGCCGAAGACATCGAGGCCGTGGCCACCTTGATGAGCCAGCGCAGCAATGAAGTCGCGGCAATCATCACAGAGCCGGTACAGGGTGCAGGCGGCGTCTTCCCGCCTCCCGATGGGTACCTGCAGTCGCTACGCAAGTTGTGCGACCAGCACGGCGCGTACCTGATCTTCGACGAGGTCATCACCGGTTATGGCCGCACCGGTAGCTGGTTCGCAGCCCATCACTACGGCGTCTCGCCCGACTTTGCGACCTTCGCCAAAGGGATCACCTCCGGCTACGTCCCGCTCGGAGGCGTGTTCGTGGGTCTCGCGCCGACAGCCGCGCTGGAGTCCGATCCCGACTTCTTCTTGATGCACGGCTTCACGTACTCCGGGCATCCGACCGCGTGCGCAGCTGGGCTGAAGAACCTGGAGATCATCCGCCGCGAGGGACTCGTCGAACGCGCCAAGCACATCGGCGATCGGTTGGGCGGCGGCCTCCAGGCACTCGCAGCTGATGGCGTCGTGGGTTCCGTTCGTGGCATTGGCGGCATGTGGGCCCTCGCCGTGCGACCCGACCAGGATGCCAAGGCCATGCGCGATCACATGCTCAACACAAGCCACGTGATCGTTCGTGCGCTCGCCGATGGGTTGGTGTTCTGCCCTCCGCTGGTGATCCGCGATGAGCACATCGATCAGTTGGTCGACGCGGTTGCCGCTGCGGCTCGCTGATGAAGTTCGGCATCTTCTACGAGCATCAGATCGGTCGGCCGTGGGACGACGGTACCGAGCATCAACTGATCCAGAACGCGCTCGACCAGGTCGAGTTCGCCGATTCGCTGGGCATCCAGTACGTGTGGGAGGTCGAGCACCACTTTCTGGAGGAGTACAGCCATTCGTCGGCTCCCGAGGTGTTCTTGGCGGCGTGCAGCCAGCGCACCAAGAGCATGCGGCTCGGCCACGGCATCATCCTGACTGCACCGAAGTTCAACCATCCGGCGCGCACCGCCGAGCGAGTCAGCATGCTCGACCTCGTCAGTGGCGGGCGCGTCGAGTTCGGTAGCGGCGAGTCGTCGAGCGAGGCCGAACTCGCCGGCTTCGGGGTGAATCCGCTCGACAAGCGCGAGCAGTGGCTGGAGGGTCTCGAGGTTGCCGTCCGCTGCATGGCCGAAACGCCGTTCACCGGCGTCGACGGCAAGTACGTGCAGATGCCGCCGCGCAATGTCATCCCCAAGCCGATGCAGAAGCCCCACCCACCGCTGTGGGTGGCGTGCAGTCGCCGTGAGACAATCCTCCTGGCAGCAGAGAAGGGCATGGGTGCGCTGACGTTCGCGTTCATCGACCCGGAGGAAGCCGTCAACTGGGTCACCGAGTACGAACGCACCTTCGCCGAGAAGTGCCGCCCCGTCGGTTTCACTGTCAATCCGCAGGTCGCCTGTGTCAGCCCGATGATGCTGCACCACGACGAGGATGAAGCGATCCGTCGAGGCACCGAAGGCGCCAACTTCTTCGGCTACTCGCTCGGACATTTCTACGTGTTCGGCGAGCATCAACCTGGCAAGACCGACGTATGGTCGCAGTACGTCGAGCGGCGCGCAGCGCAGGGCTACGACCCTGAAGCAATCGCCGCAGCGGTCCGCGCCGGGCAACGCGTCGACACCCTCGGCGCCAAGCAGGCAGCCGGCGATTCAACCGGCCTACGCGGCAGTGTCGGCACGCCCGACCAGGTCCGCGAGTACCTGCGTCGCTTTGAGGAGGCGGGTGTCGATCAAGTGATCTTCGTGTTACAGGCCGGGCGCAACGAACACGAACACATCATGGAGTCGATCGAGATCTTCGGCCGCGAGCTGTTACCCGAGTTCCTCGACCGCGACGAAGCACAGGTCAAAGCCAAGCACCACCGCCTGGCACCGGCCATCGAGGCGGCGATGAAACGCCGAGCCGAGGACTACCAGCCCGCCGACCTCGGCGACTACTCGTTCCCGGCCCTGCCGGTGCAGTGGGCGAAGGCCACCGGCTCGACCGAGTTGGAGGCAACGCTGCAGCAGTGGGCCGACGATCGAGCCGCCGGCAAACGCGACCTCGGCGCCGGCATCACCGGCTAATACAGGCAAGTCACGTCAGGGCTTGAGCTAGATAGGCGTTGCGAAACTTTCCGGTTGGGTCCCACTCGTTGAGGAGCTGCTCGAACGCGTCAAGGCGCTCGAATCGCGAACGGATGGTGGCGCCATGGAGCGTGGAGAGCTTGCCCCAGTGTGGTCGCGGGGCGAAGGGCGCGAGCGCTGATTCCATGATGGCGAGAACCGGTTTCACCTCCGGCCATTCAGGGATCCATGTGAAGTGAAGGGCGACGCAGTCGCGCTGAAAGCACGGACTGAGCCACAGCGTGTCGGCGGCCACCGCTCGTACCTCGGAGATCTTCAGCACCGGCGCCAGAACGTCGTGCAGTTCGACGAGCGTTCGCATGGCTCCGGGAGCATCCGCGGCATCGACGAATAGCTCGGACTGAAGCTCATCACCGCTGCTCGGAGTGAAACCCATACGGAAGTGCGGAAGCCGTTCGTGCCACGGGCCGGCCACACCCATCTGCTCGGTACACGGCTCGGCAGACAGTTCGGCGATCGGATGCAGGTTGCGGGTCGCCGGTGTGGCGCCGAACCGGGCGGAGGCCGCGCTCGCGTCCGCATCGTCCGAGGTTGCTCGTTGCTTGACCCAGAGCTGCTCGATCTCGTCAGGTCGCCACGAAGTGAACAGGCTCACGCTGTACCCGTCGGCCATGATCTGGTCGAGTTGCTCGATCGCAACCGACATCAACAGGTGTTCGTACACGTATTGACGCACGTCGAATGTCGGCTCGATGGCCAGCGTCAGACGGGTGACGATTCCGAAGGCTCCGAGACCGACCGTCAGCGCGTCCGACAGCGCAGGGTCATCGACGCGTGAGATGTCGACGAGATCGCCCGTTGCTGTCACGATCTCCATCGCCTCCACGGCGGTCGCGAGGTTGCCGTTACCGGCACCCGACCCGTGCGTGCCCGTTGCGCACGCGCCCGCGACCGAGATGTGTGGCAGCGACGCCAGGTTGGCCAGCGCCCAGCGACG
>JAYTZE010000883.1:0-4801 GCA_043742385.1 Ilumatobacteraceae bacterium | reverse complement strand
CGTAGGCGAACGGCGAGCCGTAGTTCGGCGCGAACACCGTGGCGTCGCCGCCGACGCGCACGTTCCTCAGCGGATTGCGAGCATGCTGGATGTACTCGCGCGGCGCGGAGGCTTGCACGATCTGGCGGCACATGCCTCGCGGAAAGTGCACGCGGGTTCCGTCGACCGAGGCGCCCGCGTCGGCGAATACCTCCAGCGCCGACGGGTAGTCGCGGATCTCGACGCCGACCTCTTCGAGAATCGTTTCTGCGTTGCGCTCGATGATCTCGAGACCCTCGTCGCTGACGATCTCGAACGGCTTCATCGTTCTGGTCAGGTAGGTCTCAGCTTCTACAACATGCGAGGCGCGCAGTGCTTGGCGCCCGGCCCGCCCGCCGCTGCGCCTGCCTGTACCGGCGTCGGTGCCGTGCTCGGTAGACGTCATGACCTGTTCTCCTGTCTGCGGCGTCGACGGCCCCCAGCGGCGTCGACAGATGAGGTTCGTTCTGGAAGGGTGACCACCGCACCGAGATGCGGCGATGGCGCGGTGGCATGTGGGAAGGCCATGGCCGCGACGAACAGTTCTTGGAACTGCGGCTCGGTAGCCGTCTCGATCTTGGTCACGGCGCGGGCCGCGGCTTCGAGTTCGGTACGCGCCTGCATCGACAGCAGCGCCCGCACGGCGCCGGCACCGGCGGCGTTGCCGACCGAGCGAACGGCCTCCACCGGGGCGTCGGGCACCAGGCCGAGCACCAACGCATACAACGGGTCGATATGAGCGCCGAATGCCCCGGCCAACCTCATGTCGCCCAGCGAGTCGACACCTGCGTAGCCCATCAACAGATCAATGCCTGCGCGCAGGGCCGCCTTGGCCAGTTGAATCGCCCTGACGTCGTTCTGGGTGATCGACAGCTCGACGGCGTCGGTGCGGTGCAGTACATAGCGGAATGTGCGATCGTCGGCGACGATGTGCGCGCAGCTGTCGACCTGCTCGCCGCGCACCACACCCTCGGCGTCGATCACCCCGGCGAGAAACATCTCGCCGATCACTTCAATGATCCCCGAGCCGCACACGCCGCTGATCGTCAGATGTTCGGTGGCCGCAGCGAACGCGGGATCGTCGCTCCACAGATCGCTGCCGATGACCTTGAAGCGGGGAGCAAGTGTGGCGCGGTCGATGCGAACGCGCTCGATGGCGCCCGCCGTCGCCCGCTGGCCGCACGAGATCTGGGCACCTTCGAAGGCCGGGCCTGTGGGGCTCGAGGCGGCGAACTGTTTGTCGGCGCACCCCAGCACGATCTCGGCGTTGGTGCCGACGTCGACCAGCAACTGCCAATTCGCGCCCCGATGAGGGCCCTCGGCCAGCATCGCAGCCGTGGTATCAGCGCCCACGTGGCCGGCGATGCACGGGCCGAAAAACGCGCGCGCCGTCGGGAATGCAAGACCAAGGTCGATGGCAGTGGTGCGAATCGCCTCGGCGCTGGCCAGCGTGAACGGCGCCTGGCCGAGCGGAGTCGGATCGATTCCCAACACGATGTGATGCATGATCGGGTTGCCGACAATGACGATCTCGAGCAACTCGTCAGCGGGTGCGTCGGCTTGATGCAGTAGATCGGTGATCAACTCGTTGAGGGCTGCACGGATGCACGCCGTCAGCTCGTTGTCGCCGCCCGGGTTCATCATCACGTACGACACCCGGCTCATCAGGTCTTCGCCGAAGCGGATCTGTGGGTTCATCATCCCGGCGGTGGCCATCACCTCGCCGGTCGACAGGTCGCACAGATGCCCCGCCACGGTGGTGGAACCGACATCGATGGCAACTCCGAGCACCGTGTCGACGAAGCCGGGCCAGATCGCCACGGCCACCCCGTCGCGATCGACCGCGATCGTGACCGAACCGTGATCGTTCGAGGCGGCCTTGTGCACGGCGCGCAGCACGGTGGTGCTCCACGTACGCACCTCGACGCCGTGTGTACGAACGACAGCGTCACCGATCAACTCGGACACCGATTCGGAATCCCCGAGCACTGCCTTCGGCACGTCGACGTTGAACAGCGTGAACTGTGGATCGATCACCAAACCGGTGAGATCGACCGACTTGCGCACGACCTGCTTGTGCACCTGGCTCTCCGATGGCACGGAGATGACCGCGTCGGCCAGCACCCTTGCCGCGCAGCCGAGGCGACGACCTTCGCGTAGCGGCCGTCGCGCATTGCCCTTCGTCTCGTAGTCGACCTCGACCGAGGACCAATCCGAGAGGGCGGTGGACTCGCTGGTGATGGCCCACTTGGCGAATGATCCCGTCGACGGCTCGATCTGGCATCGTCCGCAGATTCCACGACCTCCGCACACCGAATCGAGATCAACCCCGAGCTGGCGCGCCGCGGTCAACACCGTTGTGCCGGTGTCGACCTCGCCGGTCAAGCCGGAAGGGGTGAAAACGATTCGGGGCATCAGGTCGACTCGCTGCGACGGCGACGTCGCCCCTCTCGCTCATCAGACGCTGCAGTAGGCGCGCGGTTGGCCCGGATCCACGCAGCACAGTCCTTGTCCTGCCCGGCCAGCACATCGGCGGCCATCACGGCAGCCTTCACTTCGGGGTGCATTGGATTCATGATCGCCGAGGTCATACCGGCGCCGATCGCCATGGCCAGGAACGTGCCCGTGACCTGATGCCGGTTGGGCAATCCGAAGCTCACGTTCGATGCGCCGCAGATGGTGTTGACCTTCAACTCGTCGCGCAAGCGTCGAATCAGTTGGAAGGCGTGCTGACCGGCTTGGCCGAGCGCGCCGATAGGCATCACCAGTGGATCGACGATCACATCCGACGCGGGAATCCCAAAGTCGGCTGCCCGCTCGACGATTCGTTTGGCGACGGCAAAGCGCACGTCGGGATCCATCGAGATGCCGGTCTCGTCGTTGGAGATGGCGACGACGGCCGCGCCGTACTTGGCAACCAAGGGCATCACCCGTTCGAGCACCTCCTCTTCGCCGGTGACCGAGTTGACCAGCGGCTTGCCCTGATACACCGCAAGTCCGGCCTCCAGAGCGGCGATGATCGACGAGTCGATCGACAACGGCACGTCGGTGATGGATTGCACCAACGTGACTGCCCTTGCCAACATGGCCGGCTCGTCGGCCAGGGGGATGCCTGCGTTGACGTCGAGCATGTGTGCGCCAGCCGCGACCTGGGCGAGCGCATCGACTTCGACACGGCTGAAGTCGCCCGCCTTCATCTCCTCGGCCAGTAGCTTGCGTCCGGTCGGGTTGATCTTCTCGCCGATCATCACAAAGGGGCGTTCGAAGCCGATGACGACCTCGCGTGTGGCTGAGCTGATAACCGTGTCGGTCATTGATTCTCCTGTTCGTCTTCGTCTTCGTCTGCGTCGAGTTCTTCGAGGGCGTCAAGAATCTCGCGATCGATGGCTTCGGTCGACACGACGTCGGCCTCCCAGCCGCCGTAGTAGGCCAGCAGGCCTAGGCGGTCGCGGCGGTACTCGTGCTCAATGGCGTCGGCGACGGTCTGGGCCTCGGTCGCGAGGCCACCCTCGATCGGCCGGCTCTCGCGGCGCCATTGAGCAACGTCCTCGTCGGCGGTGTAGATCCCGGCTTTGCGCTTGGCGCGGTCGATCGCTCGTTGGAACTTGCCACCGAGCACCACTTGATGGCGATCGCGACCTTCCTGGGCGTTGACCTGCGCAGGAATGTCGCGCCAATAGATGACGACCAGTTCGCGGCCGCTGCGACCAGTACGCGCCATCACGCCACCCGCCGAGACAGAGCCACCGCGACACCATGGCTGACGTCATTGGTGAATGACTCGAGACCGACATGGCGGTGCTCGAACTCGAGACCCAGACGTTCTGCCGCAGCGCGACCCTTTGCGATCACAGCATCGCTCGTCGACTGCGAGATCAGGACCAAGCGCCGGTAGTTGCCGAAGTACATGTCGCGCAGCTGTGGGTGTCGGTCGAGACCGAGGCCCTGCCACAGCAGCGCATCGAAGTGCTTGGCCAGGAAGTCGGTCAGGAACAGCGTTCCCAACTCCTCTTCGTGCATCGCCGCGAATTGTTCGGCGCCGCTGAAGAACTCGTAGCAGTGTGAACCGGGCAGACGCGTCGTACCGGGATGACGCTCGAGCAAGACATCGAGCGCGCCACCCGTGCCACAGTCGGCGTACGCGACGAACACCGTTTGATCCTGTGCCGCGGCCGCATCGAGCAATGGCTCGAGCTCGGGGACGATGCGCTCGGGACGGTTGTGCAGATTGGCAGGCAAGTACACGACCTCGACCGCGTCCGCGAGGCCTTGTGCCTTCAACACTGTGCGCAGCTCCGAGGCAAGCGCTCCACAGGCGATAACGAGCGGCGCAACAGTCATGGGCACGATCCGTTGTTCAGGCCACCGACGGCCCGGGTGGCTCAGCCCTCAAGCGATCACGGCGGGCGCTGACCAGGGCCTTGGCGGTCTCGGCGGCAACCGCGGCGTCGCGGCAATACGCATCGGCGCCGACGGCATTGCCGAACTCTTCGTTGAGCGGGGCACCGCCGACGAGCACGAGGTACTTTTCGCGCAGGCCCTTCTCGATCAACGTGTCGACCACGACCTTCATGTATGGCATCGTCGTCGTCAGCAGCGCCGACATCCCCAAGATGTCCGGCTGGTGCTCCTCGAGTCGCGGACGACGACCGCCAGGTCACAGCCCTTGCTGGTCCTCGAGGCCCGCCCCGCAACCACGCTCGGTACAATCCTGGTGTGTCCCGTGCTGCCGATGACCTTCCCTCGGACCCCGCCGTGGTGGTCATCAATCCCGAGGACGAGG
>JAYTZE010000882.1:0-2386 GCA_043742385.1 Ilumatobacteraceae bacterium | reverse complement strand
CCGGTTTGTTGGCCATTTCGGCCGTTTCGATGCTCGCTGCTCGCCGCGACTACAAGCGGGCTGCGATTACATAAGCGGCACGACGTAGAAGGCGATCGCGGCGAGGTGACAACCTGCGCCGGCGATCGTGAACAGGTGGAAGATCTCGTGGAACCCGAACACCCTCGGCCACGGGTTCGGCCGCTTGAGCGCGTACACGACCGCGCCGAACGTGTACAGCAGGCCGCCGCCCAGCACGAGCCCGAACCCGATGCCGCCGAGGTTGCGATTCAGTTCGGGAAAGGCGACGGCGGCCGACCAGCCGACGATCACGTAGATCGCCGTGAACAGCGGACGGGGCACGTCGAAGGGCAACCACTCCAGTGTCATGCCGACGAGCGCACCACCCCACGCCGCACACAGCACCACGACCTTCTGCCAGTCGTCGAGCGCCACCGCCATGATCGGCGTGTAGGCGCCGGCGATCGCCAGGAATATCGCCGAATGATCCAAGCGACGCATGATCGCCCGACCGCGATCCTGCCAACGCAGGCAGTGATACAACGCCGAAACTCCGAACATCGTCAACGTGCCGGCGACGTACACGACCAGCCACATCCGCTCGCTGAACGACGCTCCGGCAGCTGATGCCATGATGATCCCGAGCACGGCGACCACGGTGAACGCGAGCACATGAGACCAACCACGCAGCAGTGGCTTGACCACCACAGAATCCACGGCGTCGACGGTATCCAGGTCAACCCCGATACGTTCGTGGATTCCACATGTTCCACGACAGGAATGTCTGCCCGATGAGTACCAGCGACATCAGAACCGGCGACGGCCCCACCGGCATCGGGTTCGACATCGTCCGCGACCTCGTGCGCGCCGACAACGAAGCCGGCACCTTTGGCGGTCGCGTTCAGACTCGATTCCCGCCTGAGCCAAACGGTTATCTGCATGTGGGTCATGCCAAGGCGATCTGCGTCGATTTCGGGATTGCCGCCGAGTTTGGCGGCGTGTGCAATCTGCGATTCGACGACACCAATCCCGACACCGAGGACATCGAATTCGCCGGGTCGATCATCGATGATCTCACCTGGCTCGGGTTCCCTCCGGGCGAGCCGCTGTACGCATCCGACTACTTCGAACAGCTCTACCTGTGGGCCGAACATCTCGTATCGCACGGTCTGGCATACGTCGATGATCAGGACGGCGAGACGATCTCGGCACAGCGCGGCGGGTACGGCAAGCCCGGTATCGAGAGCCCATACCGCGACCGCCCGACCGACGAGAACCTCGACCTGTTCCGGCGCATGCGTGCCGGCGAGTTCGCCGATGGTTCACGGGTGCTGCGCGCCAAGATCGACATGCAGGACGAGAACATGCAGTTGCGCGATCCGGTGATGTACCGCATTCGTCGCGGGCACCACTGGCGCACCGGCGACGAATGGGTGATCTATCCGACATACGACTGGGCGCACGGCCAGAGCGACGCAATCGAAGGCGTGACCCACTCGTTGTGCACCCTCGAATTCGACAGTCACCGCGCCTTGTACGACTGGTACCTCAGCCATCTGCCCCTTCCTGGCGACCAGCCACGACAGACCGAGTTCGCCCGCCTCGAGCTCACGTACACGATCACATCGAAACGTCGCCTGGCACGCCTCGTGGCCGACGGTGTCGTCGACGGGTGGGATGACCCGCGCATGCCAACACTTCGTGGCCTACGACGGCGCGGGTACCCGGCCGAGGCGATCCGCGCCTTTTGCAGTTACACCGGCGTTGCTCGTACCAATAGCCGCCATTCCATCGAGCTGTTGGAGTCGTTCATCCGTCGCCAGCTCAACGAAGCGTCGTTGCGGCGGATGGCTGTCCTGCGACCTCTGAAGCTGGTGATCACCAATTGGCCAGACAACGCCGACGGCAACCCGGTGGTCGAGCGTCACGAAGTCGTCAACAATCCGGAGAATCCCAACGACGGGGTTCGTCTCGTGCCGTTCTCGAAGGTGTTGTTCATCGAACGCGACGATTTCATGGAAGTCGCCCCACCGAAATACTTCAGGCTCACCCCGGGCCGTGAGGTACGGCTGCGGTCCGCATACTTCGTCACCTGCACGGGCTGCTTGAAAGACGACGACGGCAATGTGACCGAGGTGCACTGCACCTACGATTCCGCCACGTCGGGCGGAAACGCTCCCGACGGCCGCAAGGTGAAATCGACCATGCACTGGGTCTCGGCGATCCATGCTGTCGATGCCACGGTTGCGCTGTACGAGAGGTTGTTCTCGGCTCAGGTGCCGGGCGAGGCGACGGGTGAACCGTTCGACGACCTCAACCCCGAGTCACGCGAGCTGTTGATCGATTGCAAGGTCGAGCCGTCCTTGCGCGACACACCTCCTGGCGC
>JAYTZE010000881.1:0-1028 GCA_043742385.1 Ilumatobacteraceae bacterium | reverse complement strand
AGATTGCCCGGCATGCTGGTTGCGCAACAGCACCATGCCCTCGGCTCCAGCGCGGCGAACCAGCGCACGATCGCCTGGCACATCGCGGGTCAGTTCGGGCCCAGGCTCGCCGTCGTCGAACGCGCCCAGTCGCTGCATCGCGGTCAGCACGTTGCGTGCAGCACGGCGTACATCATCCGGGGATACTTTGCCCGCGGTCACGGCGTCGAGCAGGTGTTGGCCGCGATGCAGGGTAGGGCCTGGCATTTCCAGGTCCAGTCCAGCGATCACGCCCTCCGCAGTGGAGTGCAGGCCGAACCAGTCGCTCATCACCAGACCATCGAAACCCCACTCGTCGCGTAGCACGACGTCGATCATCTCGATGCTGTCGGCGGCCCATGGTCCGTTGATGCGGTTGTATGAGGTCATGACCGACAAGACCCCGGCTTCTTTCACTGCGGCCTCGAAGGGAACCATGTACAACTCGCGGAGTGTTCGCTCGTCGATGCGCGAGTCGATGGTGTTGCGTTCGAACTCGGTGTCGTTGCCGATGAAGTGCTTGATGCACGCGGCGACTCCTTCGGCCTGTAGACCACGTACGTAGCCGACAGCGGTGCGTGCAGTCAGGTACGGATCCTCGCTCATGCATTCGAAGTTGCGCCCGCCGATGGGCGTGCGATGCAGGTTGACCGTGGGTGCCAGCAGAACCCGGGCGCCCTTGGCGCGGGCCTCTCTTCCGAGCAGGTGGCCGACCTCTTCGACCAGTGGCGGATCCCACGTCGCCGCCAACGACGTGCCGCACGGAACGTTGACCGATGCCGGTCCGCCCTCGAACTGCGTGCCTCGCGCCCCGGCTGGGCCATCGCTGACACGCATCGACGGAATACCGACCCGTTCGATCGGAGCGGTGTGCCAGAAGTCGACGCCGGCAAGCAGCGCGACCCGTTCTTCGAGTGTCAGCGAATCGACGAGCTCATCAACCTGTTCGTCGGTTCTGGGACCGGTCATCCCTTCACAGAACCGGCGAGCAAACCGCGCACGAAGTACCG
>JAYTZE010000880.1:0-1028 GCA_043742385.1 Ilumatobacteraceae bacterium | reverse complement strand
AGACAACCAATCGTCACTATGCCCATGTCGACATGCCTGGTCATGCTGATTACATCAAGAACATGATCACTGGCGCCGCACAGGTCGACGGTGCGATCTTGGTGGTCGCGGCCACTGATGGTCCGATGCCACAGACCCGCGAGCATGTGCTGCTGGCTCGCCAGGTTGGCGTGCCTTACATCGTGGTTGCGTTGAACAAGGCCGACATGGTCGACGACGAGGAGCTCCTCGAGCTGGTCGAGCTCGAAGTACGTGAACTGTTGACCGAGTACGAGTTCCCCGGCGACGACGCCCCCGTCGTACGTGTGTCGGCTCTCAAGGCGCTCGAGGGCGACGAGGCGTGGCAGGGCAAGATCATGGAGTTGATGGATGCCTGTGATGCGTCGGTCCCCGAGCCTGTCCGCGAGTTGGATAAGCCGTTCTTGATGCCGATCGAGGATGTGTTCACCATTACTGGTCGTGGCACGGTTGTGACTGGCAAGGTCGAGCAGGGCATTGTTCACACCGGTGACGATTTGGAGATCGTTGGGTTGAAGAACACCCAAAAGACTGTGTGTACTGGTGTGGAGATGTTCCGCAAGTTGCTCGACGAGGGTCGCGCGGGTGACAACATTGGTGCACTGTTGCGTGGGACGAAGAAGGAAGATGTGGAGCGCGGTCAGGTGCTGTGTAAGCCCGGTTCGATTACGCCGCACACCAACTTTGAGGGTCAGGTGTATGTGTTGTCGAAGTCGGAGGGTGGGCGTCATAAGCCGTTCTTCAACAATTACCGTCCCCAGTTTTTCTTCCGGACGACTGACGTGACCGGGACGATTCAGTTGCCTGAGGGCACTGAGATGGTGATGCCGGGTGACAACGTGGCTATCACTGTCGAACTCGGTAAGCCGATCGCGATGGACGAAGGCTTGCGTTTCGCTATCCGTGAGGGTGGCCGAACCGTCGGCGCCGGCCGCGTCACCAAGATCACCAAGTGACCTGAGAGAGACGCACCAACATGGCACAGAGCATCCGTATCCGTCTCAAGGCAT
>JAYTZE010000879.1:0-4803 GCA_043742385.1 Ilumatobacteraceae bacterium | reverse complement strand
CCTGCGGAGCCGCAGGAACGTCGTCGGCGCTGCGAACGAATCCACGATTGACCACCAGTAGTGAGCCGTCGCCGAGTTGCAGCGCATCGACCACATTGCGTCCGGTATCACCGTTCTGCGACCGGTTGACAACCAGGAATTGATTGTCGGCCACGTAGTGCCCAGTCACTCGCACACGTCGCCATTCGATCGCCGATGGCTGCGTGATCGCCGAGCCCAACTCGTCGAACGATGCAATCGGTCGGTTGGCGTTGGCCCGAACCTGGGTGTTGAATTGTTGCTGCTGATCGAGGCGGCGAAGCTGCCAGAAGGCGAGGTTGATCATGACGACGACCACGACGGCTACAAGCAGATGGAAGCCGATCCATTTCGGTGCGACCAGGAAGCGATACGTCGATCCGTGCGCGCTGGGCGAGTCGGCGGGATCGGTGGCCATCAGCGTGGCAGGCTACCTTCGCAGGTGATGACACCAGATGGGCTCACCGATTCGTGGTTGAGCTCGGTCCTGCACTCTGACGTGACGGTTCGTGGCTCGAGACGGATCGGCGATGGGTTGGTCGGTTTGAACATCCGGCTGGAGTTCGACAGCGACGGTTCCCTACCTGCCTCACTGATCGCCAAGTTGCCGTCACCCGATCCGACGAGCCGGGCGACGGGTGTTGCGCTGCGCAACTACGAACGCGAGGTGTGCTTCTACATCGAGATCGCACCGACCGTCGACATCCGTGTCGCCCACTGCCACCATGCCGAATGGCATGCCGACACCGGAGACTTCGTACTGCTGATGGAGGATCTGGCACCTGCCCTGCAGGGGAACCAGATCACCGGCTGCGATGCGACCCAAGCGCGTACCGCAGTGCTGGAGCTAGCGAAGCTGCACGGACCGCGATGGGGCGATGGCGCACTCGACGGCATCGAATGGTTGAGTCGCCGGACGGACAGTGATTCGCAGCAGTTGGCGATGTTGTGGGGCATGTTCCTGCCCGGATTCATGAAGACGTACGGCAGCTATTTGTCGACCGATGCGGTCGAGTTGATCGAGCGATTCGGTCGACGGATCGCGCATTGGGTCGATGGCCGGGATCCGCCGAGCACGGTGACGCACGGCGACTATCGCCTCGACAACCTGATGTTCGCCGGCCCGGCGGGCGGGGCGGCGATCGCAGCGGTCGACTGGCAGACCCCCGGGCATGGGCACGGGATCACCGACGTCAGCTACTTCCTTGGTGCCGGTGTGCTGCCGATCGAGCGGCGCCACATCGAACGAGCCCTGGTCGACGAGTATGGACAGGCGCTTGCCGGTTACGGGATTGCCGTTGACGCCGATCAGCTGTGGCTCCAATATCGGCGCGATGCGTATGCCGGGGTCGTGATGAGCGTGATTGCATCGCAGATCGTTGGCAGCAACGATCGCAGTGAGGCGATGTTCGCCGCAATGGCCACGCGCCACGCACAACACGCGATCGATCTCGAAAGCGAGTCCCTGTTGTGACCGACCTGCCCGACTTTCACATTCCTCACGCAGAGAAAATCGAATGGATGATCGAAGAGCACGGATGGGCGATCGAGCCGGTTGCCGCGCAACCGGCTCTCGATCCACCGGTCGCCGGGTACATCTACACGGTCGGGTTTCCGCAGGCGTTCGACTTCCCCGAGGTCGTGTTGTTCGGGCTGACGCCAGCGGCTGCCCGTGGTCTGTTCGATCTCCTTGCCGACCTGTTGAACGACGGTACCGAAATCCCTCTTGGCGTCGAGCTGATGGGCCTGTTCGACAACGAGTTGCGATGCGTCTTTGCACCGATCGATCTCGCCGAATGGGGACCGAAGTTCGCCACGGGGGTGGCATGGCATCGGGGGGCGCCGTTCGGGATCGTGCAACTGCTGTGGCCCGATCGCAACGGATTCCTGCCCACCGAACCGGGCTTCGATCGACGCCTGGCGTTAGCCCAACCCGTGATCGGTACCCTGACCGGGTGAGCACTGCGCCACCCGTGTTGTTGTTCGACGGGGACTGCGCGTTCTGCACGACATGCGCCACCTGGATGCAGCGCCACATCCGTCGCCTCGACTCTGCGGTCCCGTATCAGTTCGCCGAGCTCGACGCCCTTGGCGTCACAGCCGCCGATTGTGAGCGAGCACTGCAGTGGGTCGGCACCGACGGCACCGTGTTGAGCGCCCACTTGGCCGTCGCTCAGGTGTTGGTCGGCGCCGGCAGAGGCTGGGCGGTGATCGGTCACGCGATCCGGCTGCCCGGCATTCGCTGGATCAGCGGTTTGGTGTATCGGTGGGTGGCGCGGAATCGTCACCGGCTTCCGGGTGGAATGCCCGCATGCGCT
Source organism: Ilumatobacteraceae bacterium (assembly GCA_043742385.1). Classification (GTDB taxonomy): domain Bacteria; phylum Actinomycetota; class Acidimicrobiia; order Acidimicrobiales; family Ilumatobacteraceae; genus JAENVT01. Next base: position 2,467 of record JAYTZE010000879.1, on the reverse strand, counting down.
GTCGATCCTCATCGAAAGAGCGGCGCTCGTTGAGCTCGGAGGCGAGCTGATCGAGGCTCGATTCGTCGGCCGACTGCAACCGCTGTCGTCGGTCAGCATCGATGGGCGCCGCAGCCAGCAACTTCGTCCACGTCGCCTCAGGCATGTCGAGGATGATTCGCAGCGCAGTTGTCAATACGGCAACCGGGTCGGTGTCGTAGTCGGCGAGCAGCCGCTCGACATCGACCTTCTTCAGCCGGGCGATGGCCGTTCCTCGATGCACCATGGCGCGCCGTGCTCGGCAAGCAGCGGTAGGAACGGATCGGCGGAGAATGCCTCGGGGCCCTTGACGCCTTCTCCTTTCCACTCGCCGGTGGCCATCATCTCCAACGCGACCGCCGGATGCACCGCGGTCTGCCAGACAACTGCCTGATGATCGAACTCGGCCATCGTCCACTCGTTGTCGACGATCTGATAGATGTACGTGCATCGCGAGACTCCATCGACACCTACCCCGGTGACCAGCGTGCCAGCGCAGGTGCGTCCCCTCATGCGATGACCAAGGTCGGCCGGGTTCGGCAAGACCGCCGCGACCAGATCACGCGGCGACACGTCGACGCCTCGGACTGTCACCGGCTTCGTCGAGTCGAGGCCCAGCTTGTGCAGGGTGGTCAGCACATCGAGGAACTCGTCGCCGAGGCCGTACTTGAACGTCACCCGATTCACATCGATCCAACGGGGAATCAGCAGCACTTCCTCATGCTCGACATTGACGCACTTCAACTGTCCGATGCCTTCAGGAAAGGTGAAGAGTTCGGGTTCGGAGAACGGCGCAGTCGTGAACCAGCCACGTTCGCGTTCGTAGACGATGGGCGGGTTGAGACATTCCTCGATGGTCGTCCAGATGCTGAACGTAGGCGCAAAGGCAAAGCCCTGGATCACCAGATCGCTGCCGTCACGCACCCCGATCTCGTGAATCGTCGAGAACAGATGGTCGGCTGCGTACCTGGCCGCGACGTCGGAGAATCCGGGCTCCACACCCATCCCAACCAGCGCGAGCAAGCCGCGCTCCGCCCACGAGTCGCTCGCCGCGAACTGGGCGGCGCCAAGGCTGAGTCCCATCTGGTTGTAGGGATCGGTGGGGTGCGGCGATGACAGGTGCATGGCCATATCGAGGTAGTGGCATCCGGCCTCGAACGCAGCCTCGAAGATCGTCGGATTGAAGCGCGGATCGCACGCGTTGACGATCACATCGGCACTGGCGGTTGCAGCGAGTTCGACAACATCGAGTCGCGCCGAGGCATCGACCCGTGTACTGCTGACCCTGTCCGAGTGTGCGGTGGCTGCGGCTCGTGCTGAGCGCGATGAGTCGACGTCGGCCACGACGATGTGCTCGAAGACATCGCGCCGGGCGCAGATCGTCGTCAGTGCTGATCCCACGCCACCCGCGCCGACGATCAGGACTCGCATGATCCGAGGGTAGTGCGCGTCTTCGCCCGCCACGACCTTCGGTCTGGCTCAGGGTTTGCTAGAGAGCGAACGCTCGCCGCTCGGCGCCGACATGCACCAAGGCGGCGATGCGCTTGGCCAGGTACGAGCTGAACGAGCCCCTGTAGCGAAGCTGTAGCTCTGGCAGCATCCAGTCGTGACCGGTGATCTTGCCGCGACACGATGCCGTGCCACAGGCACATTCGAACTCGTCGTAGTCGCTGCCGTCGGTGGTGGCGTAGTCGTAGACGAGTTCTTCGCCGACGTCGATGGCGCGCGTTGCCACGAGCACCACACTGCCGCTGACTGCGCAGTTGGGCTCGCACGAGTGGTTGATGAACTCGGCGGGCTCTGGTTCGAGACTGCCTGCCATGTACAGATGCTCGTCGATCTGCAGGCTGCGAACCTGTTGACCGACGGGTAACAGATCAAACACATCGCGTGTCACGCAGCGACCGCCGAACGCGGCGACGACCTCTCCGGCGGCGATCGGCTCGACGGCGACGTTGCCATACCCCTTGCCAGGGGTCGCGGTGGGGCGCGCCTTTGGGGTGAGGTAGCAAGTGCTCATACACCAAGCATGGCGGCTGACAATGCCAACGTCTACTCGCTGATCAGTCAGCCGTTCTGATCCGCGACTCAGTCAGTTTGAGGCACCAATCAATGGCCGTGACTGGCCCACATCGAAATGAGATGTGGAGAATGCCGCGACGTCGCTACAGTATCGGCGGTTCGCATCACGAGTGAGCGTCGGCCTCGGTCGGCGATCCGGCAACCGGGGAGGAAGCCCCACGGTGCCATCCCGCCTCGGCGGGGATGTGGCCCTGTGCTGCAGGGCAACTCAGCTTCCCTCGTGCGGCGTCCACTACCGAGACGAGCGCAAGGAGGAGGAGATGGCGGGCCAACCACTGCCGGCAAGCGGCGCATGGCGCACGGGCGACCCCGTCGGCCATCGGCATTTCCTCGACTTCTCACGCCCGTTTGCGCTCGACGGCGGCGT
>JAYTZE010000878.1:0-1028 GCA_043742385.1 Ilumatobacteraceae bacterium | reverse complement strand
CTCGATCACGGTGTCGCCGAGACGGCGGCCGACGGGAACGGTGATCTCCAACCGATCCGGTCCGCGTTCGGCGGCCTCGGCATCTTGTTGCAGCTTGTCGTACGCCGCCAGGCGGGCCTTGCCTTTTGCCTGCCGCGCCTTCGGCGCCATTCGCACCCATTCCAGCTCGCGTTGCAGCGTGCGCTGGCGAGCCTCGTTGCCCTTCTCCTCCCGGGCCAGGCGCTCCTGCTTCTGTTCGAGCCACGACGAGTAGTTGCCCTCGAACGGAATGCCGCGACCGCGGTCGAGCTCGAGGATCCACCTGGCGACGTTGTCCAGGAAGTAGCGGTCGTGAGTAATCGCTACGACGGTGCCGGGGTACTCCTGCAAGAACCGCTCGAGCCACTCGACGCTCTCGGCATCGAGGTGGTTTGTCGGTTCGTCGAGCAGCAACAGGTCGGGCCGGCTCAGCAGCAACCGGCACAGCGCGACGCGTCGACGCTCGCCGCCCGACAACGTGTTGACGTCGGCATCGTCGGGCGGGCAGCGCAACGCGTCCATTGCGATCTCGACGTTGCGTTCCAGACTCCACGCATCGGTGGCGGCGATCTTGTCCTCGAGCTCGGCCTGCAAGGCGCCGATCTTGTCGTAGTCGGCATCGGGGTCGCCCCACATCGTCATCACTTCGTTGTAGCGATCGATGATCGACTGCACTGCGGCCACGCCGTCCATGACGTTGCCCTTCACGTCCTTTGTCGGATCAAGTTCAGGTTCCTGTGCGAGATAGCCCACGCTGAAACCCGGTGTCAGTCGAGCTTCGCCGCTGTAGCCGTCGTCGAGGCCGGCCATGATTCGTAACAGGCTCGACTTGCCGGCGCCGTTGGCGCCCAAGACGCCGATTTTGGCGCCGGGGTAGAACGACAGCGAGATGTTCTCGAGCACGGTGCGATCGGGTGGATAGACGCGGGCGAGCTTGTAACAGGTGTAGATGAATTCGTGGGCCATGGCGTCGCACAATCTACGGCGCTCCATCGCTAGGCGCGACGCCA
>JAYTZE010000877.1:0-4808 GCA_043742385.1 Ilumatobacteraceae bacterium | reverse complement strand
TCCATCAGATCCTGAAGACGAAGTTCGGCCTGTCGGACCGCTGAATGCTCCACGAATTGCACATCGAATCGATGGGTGTCATCGAGGCCGTCGATCTGGTGTTGCAACCGGGGTTGACGGCGTTCACCGGCGAGACCGGTGCAGGCAAGACGATGCTGGTGGAAGCCATCAACCTGTTGGTTGGTGGACGCGCCGACCCGTCGATCGTGCGATCCGGCGCGACCGAGGCCAGGGTCGAGGGTCGGTTCGTGATCGGCGATGAGGAGTACATCGTCGCTCGAGTCATCCCCATCGATGGCAGATCGCGCGCGTACGTCAACGGTCGGTTGGCGACAGCAACGACGTTGGCCGAGATGGGAGCGCGTTCCGTGGATCTGCACGGGCAGCACGCCCATCAGAGCCTGCTCGCAGTCGCCGCACAGCGCGAAGCCCTCGATCGCTTCTGCTCGACGGACCTGGCGCCACTGCGTGCAGCCAGGGCACGCCTGACCGAGATCGACGCGTCGCTGGCAGCTCTGGGTGGAGATCAGCGTGCTCGGGCACGCGAGGTCGATCTGTTGCGTTTCCAGGTCAGCGAACTCGCCAGCGCGGCAATCGTCGAGGCCGGCGAAGACGAGCGCCTGACGGCCGAGGAGGACGCGCTCGCCGACGCAGCCGCCCATCGAGAGGCGGGCCAGCTGGCGCTGGAGGCCCTCACCGACAACACCGATGACACCGGCGACCGCGAGAGGCGGGCCGCGGCCGACAGTCTCGCGGTGGCCATCCACGCACTCAGCGGTCGGGCGCCTTTCGAGAACTTCTCCGCCCGACTGCTGGCACTGGCAGCCGAAGTGACCGAGGTTGGTCGCGACCTGCGAATTTTCGTGGAGCAGCTCGACGAGGATCCGCAGCGCCTTGCCGAGATCCGCGTGCGGCGACAGTTGCTGCGCGACATGCGGCGCAAGTACGGCGACTCACTGGCCGATGTGATCAGCTTTCATAGTGAGACCGAAGCTCGCCTGGCCGAACTCGAGGGCTATGACCAGCGAGTCGCCGAGCTCGAGGAGCAGCGCACGACGGCGACGGCAGCCGAGCGCCAGGCCGCACAGCGCGTTGCCGACGTGCGTCGACGCGGTGCGAAACGTCTGGCGGCAGCGGTGCGTGATGCTGTTCGCTCCCTTGCCATGCCGCACGCCGAGATCGAGGTCACCGTGGGCAGCGAGCCGCCCGGTGACGAAGTCACTTTCCTGATCGCCGCGAACCCCGGGCTGCCTCTGCTTCCGCTGGCGCGAGTGGCCAGCGGCGGCGAGTTGGCTCGCACCATGCTGGCACTGCGCCTCGTGTTGACCGAAGCGCCCGAAACCTTGGTGTTCGACGAGGTCGACGCCGGGATCGGCGGCACCGCGGCTACTGCCGTGGCCGAGTCGCTTGCTCGGCTCAGCCGTCGCCATCAGGTGATGGTGGTTACCCACCTGGCCCAGGTGGCAGCGCTTGCTGACACACAGATCATGGTGACCAAGGCGGTGACGAGTGACTCGGATGGCGAGGCCATGACGACGGCATCTGCTTGCAGTGTCGACGGCGACGAGCGCATCGACGAAGTCGCGCGCATGCTGAGTGGCCAACGGGCGGGGGATTCGGCACGGCGGCACGCAGCGGATCTACTCGCTGACGGCCAGCGCCTTTCGTAGAGCACGTCGGCGCATCAGCCACAGAACTTGGCTGGCCGCGAGGAAGATGATCGCTCCGCCGACTGCGTCGAGCCAATAGTGGTTGGCCGTGACGACGACCGCCAGCAGTGTCATTGCCGGATAGATCACGCTGAGTGCCCGTATGCCCGGATGCCGGGCAAACGACCACCACAACGTGCCGCACCACAACGCCCAGCCGAAATGCAGGCTCGGCATCGCCGCGAAGGGGTTGGCGATCGCCTTCGCCGCACTGGAGTGGTACGACCACAATCCACCGATGGTGTCGAGGGTGTCGACGAAGCAGTCGTGGCACGGATACATCCGCGGTGGGGCCAACGGGAACGAGAAGTATCCGATGAGGGCCAACGCCGTGGTCATTCCGAGCAGGTTGCGGTATTGCCGGTAGTGCTGGTGCCGACGGAGGTACACCCATAACAGCAACCCGCCGGTGATGATGAAGTGCAGCGTGCCGTAGTACACGTTCATCACCTTGATGAACCACGTGGCGCCCAGAAACGCCTTTTGCACCGCCGATTCGTTGTAGATGTGCAGGAACTCTTCGAGATCGATGAGGTAGAGCTGGTTGCGAAAGGCTCGTGGGCGAACCTTGCCAAAATGGGCGAAGCGGCGAACCAGTTCGTAGCTGTAGTAGAACACGACCACGATCACGAGTTCGCGCAACCAGTGCGATCGTGGAGCCGGAGTGGTCTCCGTCAGATCACGGTGCGCCTCGGAGGGAATCCAATCCCTCAACTGGCGGGTCTCCATCCGAGCCAGCTTAGGCAGACGAGACCGCGAGCGGGTCACCGTTTGCCGTCACTGCCTTTGCTGCCACACGGTCACGCCATCGATGACGCCCACCTGCTGATATCCATCGCGGATGAAGCGGTCGAGGTCGGGAACGAGCGAGATCGGGTAACTCGTGTACCCGAGTTCTGGTGCGGTCGATGTGTCGAGAATCAGCCGCGGCGGCGAATCGGCCAGGGAGTCGAGCACGATGTCGATCGCCCCTGGCACCGCGTCGGCGAGGGTTTCTGCCGGGTCTTTGCGGCCACCCGATCGCCCGACGACGAAATCGGTGTGAACCAGCCCGCCGGCCGGCTCGCGTTCGGCCGCGACCAGCAGTTCTGGATAGGAACCCCATACGAAGACCCGATCGGCAGTGGTGGAATGCGCGCGCACGTACCTGGCCAAGTTGGTCGGGTCAGGTCGATCATGAAACGACCCCGGCACGAACAACAACGCCCATGCCACCGCTGCCGGGACGGCGACCCCGGCCACGGCCATGGTTCGAGCGCGGCCGCTCCCGCGTGCCACCACCGGAACTGCCAACAGCACCAGCGGCGGCACGACCTGCAGCCAGTAGTGACCGAAGAACCGCAGTCCAGCAGCCCACGCGGCCAAACCCGAGCCGACCCAGAGCCACAAATCGACATCGGCCGGCAGCGCACGTCCCTTCACGGATCGGGCAGCGGTCACAGCCGCCGCGCCGACAGCAACGAGTAGTACCGGATGAAATCCGGCGAATCCGGCAACCGACGCCAGTCCCTTGCCGAACGCCGACCAGACGCCGATTCTCGCAAACACGAAACCTGGGCTGTTGGTCACGTTCCATTCCCAGAACCTGCCGAGCGGGGCGTATAGCCCCGTGCTGACGACGGTCGCGGCACACGCGCCGAGGAAGGGCGCGACGTTGCGCCAGCGACCGTGTAGGCCGACACCGACGCAAGCTGGCACGACGCCGAGCAACCAGCTCTGCCGACAGAGTATGGCGATGCCGACAGCGATGCCGGCAGCAGTGGCCCACGGCAGCGTGCCGCGCCGCGACCAGAGAATCGCGGCTGTTCCGGGTAGGAGTGCGAAATGCGCATAGTTGGCGGCACCGGCATCGGCGGGGAACAGCGCCATCGAACCGGCAATGATCAACACCCCGCCCCACCAAGCGTGAAGCGGACCACATCGACGCAGGAAATCCAGCGCGACCAGCAGGCCACATGTAGCCAGCAACATCGTGACCAACAACCGCATGAGGCGAACGTCGGTGGAGTCGGTCACCGAGAACGACGCTGCGTACAACAGGGAAGGAAGTGGCGGTTTGCGATCGTATATGTCGGTGTACAGCGTCCCTCCACCACGCACGACCATCGCCTGAACCCCGATCGCGGCCTCATCGGGATCGAACAGTCTGGTGACCAACGTCGGGGCACGAAGCACAACGGCCAGCGCCGTCAGACCGGTGCACAGCGTCAACCTGTTCGTGGGCCAACCACTGATCATGATGTCGGCAGGCTAGTTGCGCAATCTCATGCCGGCGCCTCCTACGCTGCGACCGTGGAGGTTCGCGGCGTGCTGTTCGATTTCGGCAACACGCTGTTCGCCCATGATCCGCTGTCGAACACGATTGTAGAGTGCGCACGCCGGCTGGGCGTGCCGGTGAGCGAGAAGCAGGCAATCGACCTCGCCCAGCGAATCGACGTCGCTGCGATGACTCCCGACGAACTCGCCCACCTGCGCGACCTCGATGCCGCCGTGTGGAGCCGTCGCTGGCAGATCTTGTACGGCATTGCCGACGAATGGGCCGAGCAACTGGGCGACGCCATTAACGCCGACATGCACGATCCCTTGTCGTGGATGCCGTATGCGCTCTCCGGCTCGACGCTGCGAACGCTGCACGACAACGGGTTGGCCGTTGGAATCGTCTCCAATACGGGATGGGATGTGCGCACCGTGTTTTCGGCGCACTCCATGATGGAATCCGTTTCGTCGTTCACGCTCTCCTACGAGGCGGGTGCCGTGAAGCCCGACCGGAAGATCTTTGACGCGGCGTGTGAGTCCCTGGACCTTTCTCCGTCGGAGGTGGTGATGGTCGGCGACGATCCGCGTGCAGACAGCGGCGCCGTGCTGGCTGGTATTCGCACGTTGCTGCTCCCTGCGCTGCCTCCGCATACCGACAACGGAATCGGCTCTGTGATCGAGTTCGCCGGACTTCGCCAGTGATTTGTTGCGAATGACAGGCTGGATCCGCGCGAGCGGCGCGCAGCGCGGTATGCTGCAGTCCCGTTGTCAGTTCGCCTGAGACGGAGGTCTTTGTTCAATGCCGAAGCACATTTTCGTGACCGGAGGCGTTGCCAGCTCCCT
>JAYTZE010000876.1:0-4809 GCA_043742385.1 Ilumatobacteraceae bacterium | reverse complement strand
CTCTATCACGGCCGTGTCGCAGCGGTTGCCGCTGCCGCACGCGAAGCAGGTCTGGAGTTCTGATGGCAGCGCCAACGAATTACGCCAACAACCCGTCGTACAACTCCGCCGATTCGGGCGGACTGCGCGAATCGCGCGTCATCCACATCAACCGCGTTGCCAAGGTCGTCAAAGGTGGCCGCCGTTTCTCGTTCACTGCGCTGGTCGTGGTCGGCGATGGCAATGGTCGCGTCGGCTTGGGTTACGGCAAGGCCAAGGAAGTGCCGCTGGCCATCCAGAAGGGCACCGAGGAGGCCAAGAAGAACCTGTTCGACGTGCCGCTAGCGGGCAGCACCATCACCCATCCAATCATTGGCGTCACTGGCGCCGGCCGGGTGATGATGAAGCCGGCAGCTGCCGGTACCGGCGTGATCGCCGGTGGCGCTGCTCGAATCATCCTGGAAGAAGCGGGCGTGCACGACGTGTTGTGCAAGTCGCTCGGTTCGTCGAACGCCATCAACGTTGCTCGAGCAACCATCAACGGTTTGCAGTCGCTACAGCGTCCGGAAGAAGTTGCTCGCCGCCGCGGCCTGGCCGCCGAAGAGTTCGTGCCAAAGGGCATGCTCAACGCCTACAACGAGCGCAAGAAGCAAATCGCAGCAGGAGATTCACACTGATGCCGCAGACAAAAAGCGACACAACCGGCGAAAAGATGATCACCGTCAAGCAGATTCGCTCGACGATCGCCAACAAGCCAAAGACCCGTGGCACCATGCGTGCTCTCGGCCTGCGCAAGATCGGCGACACCAACACGTTGCCGGATCGCAAGGAGATTCGCGGCATGATCGCCCGGGTCGGTCACCTCATCACTGTGACGGAGAACTGACATGCGTGTCGATCAACTCGCCCCATCGCCGGGGTCCAACAAGGCCAAGCGTCGCGTCGGTCGCGGTATCGGCGGCAAGGGTGGCAAGACCGCCGGTGCCGGTACCAAGGGCCAGCAGTCTCGTGGCCGCGGCAAGGTTGCGCGCGGCTTCGAAGGCGGTCAGATGCCGCTGAAGCAACGCGTGCCGAAGCTGAAGGGTTTCAACAACCCGTTCCGCGTCGAGTACAGCCCGGTCAACCTCGACCAACTCGCTGCATGCGGCGAAACGACGGTCGATCCCGACGTGCTGGTCGCCAAGGGTTTGGTGCGCAAGGGCGACTTCGTCAAGGTCCTCGCTCGCGGGGAGATCACCTCGAAAGTCGACGTCACAGCCCACGGCGTTTCCAAGGCCGCTGAGGCGGCCATCACGGCCGCAGGCGGTAGCGTCACGCTGTTGCCGCTGCCCTTCAAGCAGGGTCGCCCGCCGGTCAAGGGCAACCAATTCACCAACCGCTGATACACACAACTACCGCCGAGCCGACAAGGGAGTCGCTGTGCTGTCGAACCTGAAGAACGTCTTCAAGGTCACCGATCTGCGGAACAAGATTCTGTTCGTCATGGGGATGATCGCCTTGTATCGACTCGGCGTCGCCATCCGCGTACCGGGCATCGATCCTGATGCAGTCAAGCAGTTCAAGAAGGGGGTCGAGTCGCAGGGTGCGCTCGGTTTCCTCGACCTGTTCTCCGGAGGCGCATTCGGCAGCTTCTCGATCTTTGCACTCGGCATCATGCCGTACATCACCGCCAGCATCATCATGCAGGTTCTCGGCGTCGTCATTCCCAAGCTCGAGAAGCTGCAGCAAGAAGGCGCGGTCGGGCAGCGCAAGATCACCCAGTACACCCGCTATCTGGCCATCGGTATCTCGACCATGCAGGCCACCGCGCTGACGTTCATCTTCGGCAACGGCAACGGCAATGCCTTCTTCGGTGCCGCGCAACGTCTGCCGACCGGCGTCAAGCTGCTGCCCGATGGCATGTGGCCGCGTGGTTACCTCGTGATCCTGTCGTTGGTCGCCGGCACGGCGGTGTTGATGTGGCTCGGCGAACTGATCAGTCAGCGTGGCATCGGCAACGGTATGAGCATGGTCATCTTTGCGTCGGTGGTCAGCAGCCTGCCTTACGGCTACTACGCGATTCTTCAAGAGCAGAAGTGGTTCGCGTTCGCATTGCTCGTCGTCGTCAGCTTGCTGATCGTGGTTGCCGTCGTGCGCGTCGAACTGGCCCAACGTCGTATCCCAGTGCAATTCGCCAAGCGAGTCGTGGGCCGGCGGATGTACGGGGGCCAGAACACCTACATCCCACTGAAGGTCAACCAGAGTGGTGTCGTGCCGATCATCTTCGCCAGCTCGGTGCTGCTTCTGCCGGTACTGATCACCAACTTCCTCGGCGGCAGCAATGGCACCGGGTGGAGGGCATCCATCCAGAAGTGGGTCGACTCCAATCTGGTCAACAGCCAGAACCTGGTCTACATCCTGCTCTTCTCGCTGATGATCGTCGCTTTCGCCTACTTCTACAACTCGATCGCCTTCGACCCCATCCGCCAGGCCGACCAGATCCGGCGCCAGGGCGGTTTCATCCCAGGCGTGCGTCCAGGTCCGCAGACCGAGCGCTATCTCGCCAAGGCCGTCAATCGCATCACACTGCCTGGCGCATTGTTCGTCGCGGTTATCGCCATCACGCCCTACCTCATCTTGTGGTTGTTCGACGTGCAGAACTTCCCGTTTGCCGGTACCACCGTGTTGATTGCCGTAGGCGTCGCACTCGAGCTCATGCGCCAGATCGACAGCCAATTGATGCTGCGCAACTACGAGGGCTTCCTGAAGTGACCCTGGCCCGTCTGTCGAAGGGCGGGTCGTCAGCGGCATGATCCCCGGCGCTCGGCTCATTCTGCTCGGCCGGCAAGGTGCGGGTAAGGGAACGCAGTGCGTGCGTTTGTCGCGCCATTTCGTCGTTCCTCACATCTCCACCGGCGACATGTTGCGCGCTGCCGTGCGAGAGGGAACCGACCTTGGTCGCATGGCCAAAAAGGTGATGGACGATGGCGGGCTGGTCGGTGATGACATCATGATCGGCATCGTCAACGAGCGACTCAGCCATCACGACGCCAAGGGCCGCGGGTACATCCTCGACGGCTTCCCACGCACGGTTTTCCAGGCGCAGGCCCTCGATGGGATCACGGCCGAGCAGCCGATCGATTTGGTTCTTGATCTCGATGTGCCGCGCGAACTCGTCCTGGCTCGGCTCAGCGCTCGTCGGGTGTGCCGCGACTGTGGCACCAACTATGTGTCGGGCGGGCACGAAAAGGTGCCGTGGATCTGCGAAGTGTGCGGTGGCGACGTGATGCATCGCGACGACGACACACCCGAGGCGATCGAGCATCGCCTCGACCTCTACGAGCAGCAGACCTCGCCGCTGATCGAGTTCTACCAAAGCCAGGGCCGGCTCGCTGTCATCGATGGCGTCGGCACTCCTGAGGCGGTGTTCCGGCTGCTCGCGGCCGCTGTCGACGCCGCGCGCTGAGGGCCAACCAATGCGCCGTCTGCCGTGCCGCACCGCACACGATATCAGCCACATGCGCGCCGCTGGGCGTGTGGTGGCGGAGATGCACCAGGCCATTCGAGCCGCCACCCGCGCTGGGGTGACGACGTTGCAGCTCGATCGCGTCGCCCGCGACGTGTTGGCCGCCCGCAACGCCACCTCGAATTTCCTCGACTACCACGGATATCCCGCTGTGATCTGCGCGTCGGTCAACGATGAGGTGGTGCATGGAATCCCCAACGAACGTCCGCTGCAGGATGGTGACATCGTCTCGATCGATTGCGGAGCGATCGTCAACGGCTGGCACGGTGACGCGGCATTCACGATGGGTGTCGGGGCCATCAGCACCGACGCGCAACGACTGATCGATGCAGCCGATCGCGCGCTGGCCGCTGCCATTGCGGCGATGCAGCCTGGCGGTCACCTCGGCGACGTGGGTGCTGCGGTCGAATCGGTGGTGAATGCAGCCGGTTACGGCAGTCCCCGTGACTACTGCGGCCACGGGATCGGTCGGGCAATGCACGAACAGCCCGACGTGGAGAACCGCGGCCGTCGCGGAAAGGGGCCTCGATTGGAGCCGGGCGTGGTGCTGGCGATCGAGCCGATGCTGATCGCCAGCGGTCACGACGACGTGCTGGTACTCGACGACGATTGGACCGTGGTCACCGCCGACGGCTCACTCGCTGCGCACGCCGAGCACACCGTGGTTGTCACCGATCGCGGTCCCGAGATCCTCACCCGCCTCTAGAGTCGTCAAACGCAGTGGTGGCTGGGTTGACGGTCAGCGGCGATATACGTTGTTGCCCCAATTGGTGCCGGCCATCTCGTATTGACTGTTGAAGTCCTCGAATTGCAGCCAGCGGTCACCGTGCCACGGATCCATCACGTGCACGTAGCTCGGCTCGACGGACTCGTCGGCGCTGACCGTGATGCCGGCAACGACGATGCTGTGGTAGGCGTTGCCGGGCACCTGGATCAGCAGTGCGCCGTTGTCGTTCAGCCACTGGTCCCAACCGTCGGGCCCCTGGCACACCGGGTAGATCTGGGTGAACCCGTACGCCTGCGCGACCTGGCCGAGCTCCAGTTGGGTCGCGCCGTCGTCCCAGACACTGTCGGGAAATTGCTCTTTCATGTCCTGCACCACCGACATGTCGTCGCTGCGACCGAGCAGCATGGCCGTCGATGCTGCCCAGCATGTGTTGTTGGTGGACTGGGCCACGTATCCCACTGGGTTATCGGTGCTCATTGTGTGTCCTTCCGGTCTGAGACGATCCCGCCCAAACTGGAGTCAGTGTGCGCGGCAATGCCGCGGCACGGCAATGCCCGATCGGGCAACCACTCGGTCAGTGCTGGGCGACGGTGTCGAT
>JAYTZE010000875.1:0-1031 GCA_043742385.1 Ilumatobacteraceae bacterium | reverse complement strand
ACACGCAACTGCTTGCCGAGACGGATGACGGGCAGTCCGCTCGCTCCATCGGTCGCGACGTACTCACGTGCGAGCTCGTATGCCTTGCTCCGACCGATTCGAAGCACGGCAGCGGCCTCCTCCACAGTCAGGAAGTCGGGTGCCCTGACGTCTCGGAATTCGCGATCACCCCTCACACTGCCCACATGCCTGTCGAAACGCAGATTCGTGACACTTCGCTGGTCAAGGACTACGCGATTTCTTGGTCTGGGTAGCAGAGTCGCGCGAGTCATCACCCGAATACAGAGCCCCCGAAACGGCAGGCGCAGCAACATTTTCCGGGACGACGTTCCTAGCAGCGGACGAACTGTCGGTTGATGTCGACTGGTGCTGGTTGATGTTGTTCTGTGCGGCCACGACATCGTCAACACATGTTGACGATGCTCCTTCCTCGGCGTATCGTGTGAAATGGACATCGAGCCGAGCGCCCGCAAGCACGGCGTCCATGACGACGACATGCTCCACGCCTACCGACACCACCTCATCGCATTCGCAACGAACGACGAGTCGCGATGTTCGTCGGTCCGTCACGGTCAGGCGAGCCGCTGGAGGTTGGTGTGGTTGTTGATGACGACGGCGAGGCCATCATCCACGCCATGCCAGCTCGTCCGAAGTTCCTGAAAGGATCGTGGACACCATGACGAAGACCACACGCGCCGACAAGGCCGCTGCGCTCGAGCGTTGGGCCGCCAAGGTGGAGTCGGGTGACCTAGCCAGCGTCGACACCTCAGCGCTGCGACAGCTAGCGAAACTCGCCGAACAGCGAGAAGCGCTCGACGACGAGGTGACCGATGCGGTTCACGCCGCCCGCCGAGCCAACCGATCATGGTCAGAGATCGGAACGATGCTTGGGGTTTCCAAGCAAGCCGCGCAACGCAAGTACGGCCGGCATGTGGCCTCGGCCTAGACGGCACAAAAATGGGCGCGCCGTTTTTACGTGGCCTGTCGCAGCTCTGCGCTAGCAGTCGACGTGGGCGGTATGCGCGAATCGC
>JAYTZE010000874.1:0-4818 GCA_043742385.1 Ilumatobacteraceae bacterium | reverse complement strand
GCCCGAGGGTGACCTTGACCGTGTCGGCCAACTTGTTGACCCCGGCCTCGAGGGCGCGACGCGCCTCGTCGTCAAACTTCAGTTGCTTTGCCATGTTGTCGTCAGCTCACTTGCCGACGATCGCCAGCACGTCGCGGCTGGTGAGGATCAACAGGTCGTCGCCTTCGATGGTGACTTCGGTGCCGCCGTACTTCGAGTACAGGACGGTGTCGCCGACCTTGATGTCGAGCGCAGCGTGTGCGCCCTTGTCGTCGCTCCAGCGGCCGGGGCCAACAGCGAGCACTTCGCCCTGCTGCGGCTTCTCCTTGGCGGTATCGGGGATGACCAGACCGGATGCAGTGGTCTGCTCGGCCTCGTTGGGCTTGACGACAATGCGGTCATCGAGGGGCTTGAGATTCATGGGTGCGGGCCTCCGTTGGCATGGGCACTCGGATGGGTTCAGAATTACGTATTGAGGTTGATGTTTGCGCGTTAGCACTCGGCTACCGCGAGTGCCAATCCTAGGCGGTGGGTATGACCGTTAGCAACCGGAAGGCGAGAGTGCTAACGCGGTGCCAATAGGGCAAGCGTGCGCGATACTCGCGAGGTGAAGGCCACCGGCCTGCAGGGCGATACGTCAGCTGAGATCATCGAGATCCTCGACGACGACATCGATGTGTTCGGCGACCGCGCGCGTCACACCACGAGTGCTGACTCTGGCGGGCCACGCTGGGTCGGACCCGTCGCCGCCGCGGCCCTGGTTGCCGTGATCGGCTACGGGGTGGCGACATCGGCGTCGACCAGTGGGGCACCGAAGGTCGCACCGGTCAGCAGCAGCAGCGTTGTGCCAACGACCACCGAGCCGGCGCCGACGACGACCACTCCGGAGCCCCTCGTTCCGTACTACGCCGCCGACCCTCCACGGGAGTACAGCGTGGATTACGCCGAGATCGAGGAGCGGAGCCAGGGCAACTCCTTCTTCCCGGGTGGGTACGAGTTGTGGGCGACCCCGGGAGCCACGGCGACGTCGGGCTCCTGGTTCTCAATCGAGAGCTACCCCGGCGGTAACTCGTTCATCTACGCCGTCGACGCATACCGGGTGCAGACAGCCCGGCAATCGATCGCTATCTCACACACGGCAAACGGGCAGACGATTGCTCGGTTCTCGCCGAGTCAGTCGTCGTCCGGGACGCTCACCGCGTTCGGGTTGAGCGACGACGAAGTCGTCCGCCTCACCGAATCGATCAACGACGAGCGGCCGTTCGACTTCACCGATCCATCGCTGCTCGCCGACTACCAACTGCTCAGCTCGGTGCAGCCCTGGTTCGCTGTTCAAGGCAACCCGATCGAAACGATCTTCTACGCCGACAGCACCGACGCCCGCAACGGCCTCGGCATCACGGTTGCACTGCGCCCATCTGCGAGCGAGGGCGGATCCACTTTCGACCGCCAGATCGCACTCCGGTTCTTCCTCAACCACGCCACGCCGTTCGGCGTTGATGGACATGTCGCCGTAGCAGGGTCGATCATCGGCCAGGTCGACTATTCGATTGCGACCTGGATTGCCGGAGATCACATTGTGACCGTCTCGGGAACGATGCCGGTGCAGGAGCTGATCTCGATTGCCCGAACCGTTCACCAGGTTTCGGCCGACGAGTGGCAGGGCATGAAGTTCCAAGCCTCGAGAACCCAAGGCAACGACACCTTCGGGGACTTCGACTTCTCGACGTCGACGCCCGTGTCGTTCGGCACTGACTCCGAGGCCAAGCCATGGACCATCAGAGCTTCGATGGCGACGTACGGCGACCAGCAACAGATCAACTGGGAGTGGAGCGGAAACGGACTAGGAATGCAATGCGACGGCACCGCGAAGATCAACACGGTCGTCGAGAACGAGCGAACCTACGTGCTCGCCGACCTGCCACGCGCCATCGCGACGACGGCACAGTTGCACGTCACGCGCGTCGGGCTCGAACCGGTGGTCGTGCCGTTTGCCGACACCGACCCCAGCCTCGACCGCACCTTCGCCGCGTACGCCTTCAGCGAACCAGCGCCGTATACAGCGCAGATCATCGGCCCCGACGGATCAGTACTGGCCACCTGGCCATCGACGTGAGAACCGAGCCGTCACCAGAGCTCATCGAGGTGATCGATGACGACGTCGACTACTTCGGCGATCGCACGCCGAGCAAAACGAGCCGCGATTCCAGTGAGCGCACGCGGTGGGCCGGTCCCGTCGCCGCGGCCGCACTGCTGGCTGCCCTTGGCTACGGGGTGGTCAGCTCGGCGATCGAGTCGGACAACTCGGTGACACCGCCGAACCCGGCATTGATCGATCCCGTGTTCTACGTCGCAGATCCGCCAACGGGATTCTCGATGTACCTGGCCGAACAACGAGGTGACCCCGGAACCGCAGCCGATTTCTTGGCTCGGGCTCCCGCTGAGATGTGGGCGACGCCAGATGCAAACGCGACGACCGGAGCGTGGTTCGTCGTGTCGGTCGGCACCCACCATTCGACCGGGCGTAACTCGTACCGCGTCGTCGTCGACGGTACCGAGGTCGTCGTCGAACACGACCCGGAGACGCGCCAATCACGGCTGTCGTTCTCCAAGAACGGTTATCGGTTGGAGATCACCTCGCTTGGTTGGTTGGATCGGCAACTCGTCAGGCTCGTCAGGTCGGTCGAGGTCGATGCTGCGGGACTCGGCTACAGCAACGCATTCTTCGTCACCGATCACAAACGGATACTGCAGGCCGACCCAGCGTCCGCATTGGAAGGCCTGCCGGTGGCGCGCGTCGGCTACTCCACCGGCCAGCCCACGGCATTGGCCGAGAATTTCACCATCACGGTTGCCGGTGACGACATCGTGAACTCGAGCACGGTGACGAAGTTCGCTTTGACCAACAAGGCATCGACCGCTATCGGCAACCTGCCGGCCATTGTCGGGCAGTCGGCTGCAGATCCGACCGTGTCGATCGTCCAGTGGCGTGACGGCGGGCGGCTCATCACCTTGCGCGGAAACCTCTCGCTCGAACGGCTGGGGGCGATCGCCCAAACGGTGCACCCCAGCGCTGCCGACGATGTGCACCAACAACTCCTCGAGCAAGACCCACCGTCCGTTGCCTCGCGCCCCGACCGCGAAAACACCGTCGTCTCGGGCATGCTCGGCGACCGCTCGACGTACGTCATCCAGGTTGATGCCTGGGTCCAACAGGGTGCTGCGCCGGGCTACCTGTGGTGGATCGACGACATCGATGGCGAACTCGTGGCGCAGCCCAGCGTGACCGCTCGATCGCCGAGCATCGAGACATTCGTCGATCACGGCAGAACGTATGTGATGGCCAAGGTGCCCCGGTCGATGAAGGGAGCGCACCTGCACGTCAACCCGACTGGCCTGCCGTCGATCGTCACCCCGCTGTACGACGTCAACCCGGCGCTCGACGATCTCTTTGTCGCCTCCGTGTTCCTGGAGCCGGTTCCATTCACGGCCCACGTCACCGACGCCGACGGCACGACCGTCGCCTCCTGGCCCACGTTCTGACCGGGCCTAGCCAGATCGATCGAGCAGGTCGACACCGCTGCGCGCGGCAAGCTCGATCACGGCATGCAGGGGCAGCCCGACCACATTGCTGACGCTGCCACGAACGCTGCGTACCAAGGCAGCACCGGCGCCTTGCAGCGCGTAGGCCCCGGCCTTGTCGATCGGCTCACCTGTTGACACGTACCAATCGATCGTCGCATCGTCGAGCGCAACGAAGGTGACCAGGGTCGTGCATACGTCGACGACTTCTTGCCCATCGCGGCGAACGGCAACGCCCGTGTGGACTCGATGGGTGCGCCGTGACAACCGGCGGAGCATCGAAGCGGCATCACGCTCGTCTACTGGTTTGCCAAGGATCTGCCCATCGAGATCGACCGTTGTGTCGGCGGCGATTACCAATTCATCAGTAGCCGCACTGATCGCTGCGGCCTTGGCGGAAGCCAGCCGGCGCACGTACGCAACCGGCGCTTCCCCGTGGCTGGGCGACTCGTCGATATCGGGCGCACGGACGGTGAACGAAACCCCGATCTTCGACAACAACTCGTATCGGCGCGGCGACGCCGAGGCGAGGACGACCCTGGTCATCCGCCGCTGAGCGCCATCACGTGCGAATCATCGGGCACGGTGACATCGTCGAGGTGGTCCAGGTAACCCTCGGGCAGCGCGACTCGGATGGGGCCATTCGTATGGCCGCGACGAATACGCTCGCCGCCTTGGACGAGTGCGACGACCGGGTCGACCGAGGCAATGAGGTCGTCCAGCTCGTCGAGCGTCGAGATGTTGGCGAACCGCCGGCGGGTCTCGCCACCGACCGGGTACCCGGTGAGATACCACGACGTGTGTTTGCGGAAGTCCCGCATCGCCAGGTTCTCGCCGAGGTGATCGGCCAACAGTTGCGCATGACGAGCCATCACGAGACAGGCCTCGCTCAGCAACGGCGATGGAGGCACGGGTCGACCGTTGAGTGCCTCGACCAGGTCGCGGAACAACCACGGCCGCCCGAGGCAACCACGACCAACGACCACACCGTCGCAGCCCGTCACGCTCATCATCGCAATGGCATCGGAGGCCTCCCAGATATCGCCGTTGCCCAGCACCGGGATCTCGGGTACCGCAGCCTTCAGTTCACCGATCGCGTTCCAGTCGGCCGAGCCCGCGTAGTGCTGCTCGGCCGTGCGCGCGTGCAGCGCGATGGCGGCCACTCCTTCGTCGACCGCGATGCGGCCGGTGGAGATGTAGGTGAGCAACGAGTCGTACAGCCCCATCCGGAACTTCGCCGTGATCGGCACGCCGTGC
>JAYTZE010000873.1:0-1033 GCA_043742385.1 Ilumatobacteraceae bacterium | reverse complement strand
TGGTGGTGCACGAGCCGCTGCGCGGCTTTGGCTCGGCATGTTGGGCGGGCTTGGAGGCGGCGACCGATGATGTCGTGTGTTTCATGGACTGCGATGCGTCGCTTGATCCGGTTGCCCTGCCGTTGGTCGCGGGGTATGTCGAACGTGACGAGGCCGACCTTGTGATGGGCGCACGAATTGCTGGGCGTGGCGCATGGCCGGTGCACGCACACCTGGCCAACCGCATGTTGGCTTTGGAGGTCCGCCGGCGTACCGGCTTGCGGCTGGCCGACCTGGGGCCGATGCGAGCCGCTCGTCGTCAAGATCTGTTGGCGTTGAACCTGCGCGACCGCCGCTCGGGTTGGCCGCTGGAGATGGTGCTGCGGGCTCGCGAGGCCGGGTGGCGAGTGCGCAACGTTCCCGTCGAATACCGCGAACGCGAAGGCCGATCGAAGGTCACCGGCACCGTTCGGGGCACGGTACGGGCAATCGGCGACATGGGTCGCTTGTTGCGAGACCAAAGGGGTCGCTGACCGATGCACGTGACGATCATCGCCAAGGCGCCTGTGGCCGGCGACGTCAAGACCCGGCTGTGTCCACCGTGCACTCCCGAGCAGGCTGCCCGAATTGCCGCTGCTGCCTTGGCCGACACGTTCGCCGCGGTCGACGAGGTGGCGGCTGCCACCGGCGCGAGACGGGTGCTTTTGTTGGATGGCACCGGTCAGGAGTGGATGCCGACAACGTTCGAGGTGGTCTCCCAACGCGGCGACGGGCTGGGGCAGCGGTTGGGCAACGGCTTTCTCGATCTCGGGCCCGGGGTGATCGTGGGTATGGAGACTCCGCACGTCGTGTCTGCCCTTGCCGGCGCGATCGAGGCTGCCAGCTGCGGCGTTGACACGATCGGTCTGGCTCTCGATGGTGGCTATTGGATGATCGGGCTGTGCGCCGAGAGCGCTGCCATGGCACATGATCTGTTCGAAGGCGTGGCAATGAGCGCTACGCATACCGGGCTGAGCCAACTTCGTCGGATGCATGCCTGCGGTTGTCGGGTGAG
>JAYTZE010000872.1:0-2397 GCA_043742385.1 Ilumatobacteraceae bacterium | reverse complement strand
CGGGCCTTGCGTGGCGTGCTGGCCGACGATGACGGGGCATGGTGGGTCACGTGCTTCGCCGTCCAGCAGCGTTTCCGCAACGTCGGTGTTTCCCGAGTGCTACTTGACGCCGCGGTGACCCACGCCAGTCGGAACGGCGCGACAGCGGTCGAGGGTCATCCGGTGGACAACGATGCCCTCAAAGCTGAGCGGACGAGTGGCTCGGCGCTGTTCACCGGCACGCTTCGTCTGTTCGTCGCGGCGGGCTTCAGCGAGATCGGTCGCACATACCCGAGCCGTCCTGTGATGCGCCGAGATCTCTGACACCGCAAGCCGAGAATGGCGCCACGATCCGAGTCATCCAGATCTGCCGATCTCGCGCACTCCCCATGAAGTGTGCGATTGTGAATTGGAAGGCGCGGAACCGCCACTTGGTGGGCTGAGCATCCCCCTGTTGGACGGACACTTCGTATAGGAGGAAGTCCATGTCCAACAAGAAACGTTCGCCGGGTCGCCCGGCGAAGTACCCGCCTGAGTTCCAACGTGACGCGGTTGCGATGGTCCTCGACGAGGGGCGCAGCATCGCTGATGTCGCCCGGTCGATCGGGGTAATCGAGGGCACGCTCGGGAACTGGGTCGGCAAGGCCCGCCGGGAGCGTGAGCAGGGCTCGTCGCTGACGGCTGATGAGCGTGTCGAGCTCGCCGGATTGCGCGGCGAGAACGCACAGTTGCGGATGGAGCGTGATCTGCTCAAACGATCACTGGCCTTCTGGGTGAAGGAGTCGACATCGTGAGCCGCTACGAGTGTGTCGCTGACCAGAAGGCAGCCGGGTTCCCGGTCACGAAAGCGTGCGAAGTCATCGAGGTGTCGACGTCAGGGTTCTACGACTGGTGCACCCGCGAGGCCGCTGAGCCGACCGACCGTGAGGTCGCCGAGGCCGAGCTGGTCGTGTTGATGCGTGAGATCTTCGACGCGTCTGACGGCAACTACGGCGTGCCGCGCATGCATCGCGAGCTTCGCCAGGGCGGCGTCGTCGTGAACGACAAGCGGGTGCGGCGGCTGATGCGCCTGCATGGCATGGCTGGACGGTGCATTCGTCGCAGGGTGCGCACCACGTTTCCCGGTGCCGATGGTTACACGATCCCCGACCTCGTCGGTCGAGCGTTCACACCCGGCAAGCCCGATGTGGCGTGGTGCCAAGACATCACCTACATCGCGACCGGTGAAGGCTGGTTGTACCTGGCGTCGGTCCTCGATCTCGGCTCGCGCCGGCTGCTCGGCTACTCGATGGCCGGCCACATGCGCACCGAGTTGGTCCTCGACGCGCTCGCCATGGCCGTCGCCTACCGCGACGGGCAAGTGGCCGGCGTGATCGCGCACGCCGACCGCGGATCGCAGTACACCTCGAACGACTACCTCGACTACTGCCAAGCCCACCAACTCCGTGCCTCGGTCGGCCGAGTGGCGACGTGCTTCGACAACGCAGTCGCCGAGTCATTCTGGGCATCACTCAAACGCGAGTGCATCCAGGGCCGCGTGTTCACCACCCGTGCCGAGGCCCGCCGGGCGATCTTCCGCTGGATCAACTGGTACAACTCCAAGCGGCTGCACTCCAGCCTCAACCACACCCCACCTGTAACCTGGGAACAGCAGTACCGTCAAGCGTCATAACCACCCGTCCGCCCAACGGGGAGATGCCAAACGCAACCGTTGGCGGATCCAGGATCGGCACGGTCCGGACTCCGCTCACCCCTCGACACGTGCATTGCCTCTCGACGGTGCCGTCGAACCACTCAAGTCGATCCCCAGAGTGAATTGCTCCTGAGGAGATGTAGCCGCCCACGCATGTCCCGCGACCCGTCACCTTGAAAGCGTTCCGCACCACGAAATCGGCATCGGGCTTCTTTTCGGTCACGGATCAATTCTCCCATCTCGACGGGCGCAGAGCGGCAGCTATGCGCTACCGATCCACCATGGGGGTTTGAGATGCGTCAGGCCCTTGCTCGCCCCCGACCGTCAGCTTCTCGCCCGTTGTGAAACCGACGTGGAGGTCAGAGTCACCGCGCACATCGATCGACTCGACGGTCAGCCCATTGAGAACATAGAGAGCTTGCCACTGCGTGCGCAGCGATTCACCGGGAACGATCTCGGTCGCGGGAACCACTTCGATCCAAGACTCGATGTACAACGTTCGCTCGACGGGTGGTGTCGGAGCGTTGTCGCAGAACGTGAGGAAGGGCCACGCTTGACGAACTCCGACCTCGACAACGAAACAACCGACCAAATCTGCTTCGCCGGACACGCGCCCAGATTGCCCAGCACGCCGGCGCAAGAGCGATGACGCGCACAGAACAAACAAGAGCCGAGCGACAATTCGGCGCTACGCGTTGCACTCTTGGGGGAATCGCTGGCACTCC
>JAYTZE010000871.1:0-4821 GCA_043742385.1 Ilumatobacteraceae bacterium | reverse complement strand
ACGTGCGGATCGTTCTGCACTTCGAGGGGCAGGCCCTCGGCGATCTTGCGACCGAACTCCATGGCCACCACCTTGTCGCTGATGCCCATCACCATGGCCATGTGGTGCTCGACGAGCAGCACGGTGAGGCCGAATTCATCTCGGATCGACATGATCAGTTCCCCCAGTTCGTCGACCTCGCCGTGCGTCAGGCCACTGGCCGGCTCATCCATGATCAGAAACGTCGGCTTGGCGGCTAGGGCGCGCGCCACTTCGAGACGCTTCAACGTTCCGAAGGGCAAGCCCGCGGCCGGCTGATGGGCAAGGTGCGCGAGACCGAGCCGCACGAGCAGATCGCCGGCCTCGTTGCGGATGCGACGTTCTTCGCTCCGGGTCCCGATCCGCAGCGTCGATCGGGCAAACCCTGCCTTGCCCTGGCAGTGCGCGCCGACCATCACGTTCTCGAGCAGCGTCATGCTCGGAAACAGCGCCAGGTTCTGAAACGTACGGGCGATGCCGTGTCGGGCGATGCCGTGGGCCGGCACGCTCAGCAGGTCGTCACCCTTGAACAGCACGCGTCCCTCTGATGGCTGATAGATCCGGCTGACGACGTTGAACATCGTCGTCTTGCCGGCCCCGTTTGGCCCGATGAGGCCACAGATCTGGCCCTCGTCGATGGTGAAGCTGAGGCGGTCGAGCGCGTGGATTCCCCCGAATCGCACCGACACGCTCTGAACATCAAGCAGACTCACGTTGCGTCACTGTCCCCCTGAAGAGTGTCGATCGTCACACGGTAGTACGTCCGGGCGATGAGCTCGACCGCTGGGTACCTGTCAAGCTGATCTCATGGATCAACTCGAGCAGATCGACGCGCCACTCGACGAGGTCGAGATCCGGCCGTGGTGGTTCAGCAAGCTCAACCTGGGCGTCATCGCCCTGGCCATTGCTGTGCTGTGCGGCGCGCTCGGTTGGGTGGTCGGCAACAACCGGGCCATCCCCGACCCCAACAACACCGATACCGGCTTCCTGCAGGACATGCGCGCCCACCACGAGCAGGCGGTCTATCTCGGGTTGTACTTCCTCTCGCTGGAGGGTACCGACCGAGACCTGCGCGACATCGCTCGCGAGATCACCTTCGGGCAAGGCATCGAGATCGGGCGCATGATCCAGTTGCTGCGCCAGTTCGGCGCCACCGAGACCAACGAGAGCGACACCGCGATGAGCTGGATGAACGAACCGACACCCAACGATCGCATGCCAGGTCTCGCCAGCGACACCGACATCGACACGTTGCTGACGAGCTCGGGCAGAGCGGCCGACGAGCTGTTCGTCGATCTGATGATCGCTCATCATCAAGGTGGCATCCACATGGCCGACTACGCCCTCGACCATGCAAACGTGATCGAGGTGCGACGATTTGCGTTCGCGATGATCAGCGGTCAAACGGGTGAGATCGACGAGCTGCGCGCCCTGATTGCCGCGTGAACGGGCAGACGGGCTTTTGGAGTTGGGCATGCATAAGCTCCACTCGTATGCGTGCGTGGACTGCATCGGCGGTGGCTCTCAGTCTTTTGATCGTCGGCGGTTGCACCGTGCCGGACGTCGACGTCGAGGCCACGAGGTCGCGCCAGAACGACGATGGCAACCTCATCATCGACAACAACAACCCGGATGACACCACCGTCGACACCACGGTCGACACCACACCGATCCCGGTGCAGGACGGGATCATCGACTTCGGCGCCAACAAGGAACCGCGGGACTACGACGGCTATCTGACCGCCGCCTTCAGCGACATCGAGGCATTCTGGGAGGAGCAGTTTCCCGCGGTGTACGGCGGCGCATTCACACCGCTGGCCGGCGGGATCTACGCCGCGTATCCAGATCGAACCGAGCCGATCCCAGGCTGTGGCACGCCGCAGACGGCCTACGACGAAGTCGCCGGCAACGCGTTCTACTGTCTCGACGGCGACTTCATGGCCTACGACGACGCGGAGCTGCTGCCACAACTCGTCGACCAGCTCGGCCAGTCCGCGGTCGCTGTCGTGTTGGCGCACGAGTTCGGGCACGCCGTGCAGTTCCGGGCCGATGAGTTCGGACAGCCGACCATCCTCAAAGAACAGCAGGCCGATTGCTTTGCCGGCGCGTGGGCGGCGCATGTCGCCCGCGGCGAGAGCGACGTGATCACGTTCAACGACGATGACATCAGCGGGGGACTGGTCGCCATGATCCAGGTCCGCGACCCGATCGAGTTCGGTGGAACGATCGACGCCAACTCGCACGGCACCGGCTTCGACCGCGTCGGTGCGTTCCAGGATGGCTTCCTCGGCGGTGCCGAACGCTGCACGACTTTCTTCACCGAGGGCCGGGAGAATCAACTGATCAACGTCCCATTCGACGCGAGGGATCCAATTGGCAACCTGCCACTCATCGATGCAAATCCCGATGCAGAAACCGGGCCGGCCGATGTCGTCACGTTGCTCCCACAGGATCTCGCTCGCTTCTGGACAGCGCAGCTCGCGGCCAGCAACCTCACCCTGACGGCGCCGACACTGACGTTGTTCGCGGCCGACGGCGACCTACCCACATGTGACGGCATCGAGAGTGCTCAGTTCGAGAAGAACATTGTCTACTGCGCGGCCAGCAATACGATCTTCGTCGATCAAGGTTGGTCAGAGGGGTTGATCGCCGACCCACTGCTCGGCGACATGTCGGTGGGCTACTTGATCTCGCAGGGCTACAGCGAGAATGTGCAGGCGATGCTCGGCAGCACATTGGCCGGCGAGCCACGTGCGCTGCTCGATGATTGCCTCACCGGGGCATGGATCCGCGACGACCTGCCTCCGACCCCGCAAGAAGAAGATCGCCAGTTGTCGCTCTCGGCAGGTGATCTCGACGAGGCGATCGTCACCACGATCGTGCGCAGCGACCCCACCAGCGATACCAATCTCGAGGGCAGCGCGTTCGAGAAGATCGACGCCTTCCGGGCGGGCGTACTGGGTGGCATGCAGTCCTGCCAAGACCGCATCACGCCGTGACCACAGCGCCAGCCTCGGCTAACCTGGCAGCGCTCGATATCGGTACCAACAGCTTTCACCTCGTCATCGCTCGACTGCTCGACAACGGCTACGAGGTCGTAACGCGTGAGAAGGAGACAGTGCGCCTCGGCCACGGTGGCGGCGACATGAAACAGCTGTCGGCCGATGCCATCGACCGCGGCATTTCTGCATTGCGCCGCATGCAGCGCATTGCTGCCGCCCACAACGCGCCGGTGCGCGCGGTGGCGACCAGCGCTGTACGCGAAGCGCACAACGCCGACGTGTTCTTGACCAGGGCTCGGCGCGAGGCGAAGGTCGACATCGAAGTGATCTCCGGACTGGAGGAAGCCCGGCTGATCCATCTCGGGGTACTGCAGGCGGTGCCCGCGTTCGACCAGCGGCTCATCCTCGTGGATATCGGCGGCGGCTCCACCGAGGTGCTCGTCGGCGAACGCGGCGAGACGCTGTCGGCTCGCAGTTTCAAGCTCGGCGCGGTGCGCCTGACGGATCGATTCTTTGCCGGCGGCATCACGTCGTCCGAGTCGGTCAGCGAATGCCGGTCGTACATTCGCTCGATCCTGGCGACCTTCGAACGAGAGGTCGAAGAGTTCGGCTTCGAGATCGCCATCGCCTCGTCGGGCACTGCCGAGACGATTGCGCGCATGGTGCACGCCGCCCGCGACGACACCGCTCTGCACACCTTCAACCGTTTCGAGTTCACCGTGACAGAAGTGCAGTCGATCGCCGAGTCGCTGGCCAGGAAGCGGTCGAGTGACGATCGGCGGGGCACGCCGGGGCTCGACCCGGCCCGCGCCGACATCATCGTTGCCGGCGCGTTGGTACTCGAAGGGGTCGCCGACATCTTCGGGATCAAGAGCTTCGTGTTCAGCGAGGCTGCGCTTCGCGAAGGCGTGCTGCTCGACACCATCGCCCGTCGGCAGGGTGGCACCCTCCATCACCTCCGCGACGTATCGCGCCGCTCGATCCGAGCGTTGGCCGAACGCTGCGACGACGACCTCACCCACTCGGCACACGTGGCCGCGATGGCCTTGCAACTGTTCGACGCCACCGAGTCGCTGCACGGACTGCCGAGCGACGCACGCGAGTTTCTCGAGGCAGGCGCGTTGCTAGCCAACGTCGGTCTGGTGATCTCGCACAGCAAACACCACCTGCACAGCTACTACGTCATCCGCAACAGCGAGCTCACCGGCCTGACCGACAACGAAATCGAGATCATCGCCCAAATTGCTCGATACCACCGCAAGAGTGCGCCGAAGGCCAGCCACACCGATTTCGGACGGCTGTCATCCGAGGACCAACGGGTGGTCAAGACTCTGGCCGCGATCTTGCGAGTGGCGATCGGGCTCGACCGCAGTCACGACGGGCGGGTGCGATCGGTCATGGCTCAGGTTCGCCGCGATCGTCTGGTGATCGAGGCGCAGGGCAAGCGCGGCAAGGAGATCAGCCTCGAGCTCTACACCGCCAACGAGCGCAGCGATCTGCTCGAAGAAGTGCTCGGCCAGCGGGTCGACATCGTCGCCGCGCCGCTGCCCACTGCCTGAACCGCTGGCTTCGTCTAGCCGAACAGTGCCGAACTCGTCGAGGTCGTGCCCCCGGGGTTGGTCGTCGTTGTCGGCACCGACGTGCTGGTGGTCACGGACGGGGTGGTCGTGGTCGATTTCACGGTGGTCGGCGGCGGGACGGTGGTGGGTGCGACCGTCGTGGTGGTGGCCTCGGTGGTCGTCGTGGCGTCGGGGTTGGCGTAGTTGAACGACGGCAGGCTGTCGCGCCGGGTGTAGTGCTC
>JAYTZE010000870.1:0-4829 GCA_043742385.1 Ilumatobacteraceae bacterium | reverse complement strand
TGGAACATCTGCCACAGCACCATGGTGAACACCCCGGCGCACAGGTAGGTACCCAGCATGTCGCGTGACAGGCCGGCTATCCGCCAGATCCGCAGCAGAACGATTGCGAACAAGCCAATGACGATGCTGCAGCCGATCAGGCCGAACTGCTCGCCGATTGCCGAGAACGGGAAGTCGGCCCACTGCACGGGGATGTCTTTGGAGTTGGTGATCTGACCCTGGAGCCATCCCTTGCCGTCGATGCCACCGGTGGCGATGGCCCGAAGCGAGTTACGCCCCTGGAAGATCAGGTCGCGAAGCGCGATATCGGTCGAATTCTGATCGAAGAACACAGCGATCCGGTCGATCTGGTAGTCGTTGACCACTCCGCTCAGGACCGCTGCACCAACAGTGGCCGCTGTGAGGAACGTGATCAGGAGGATGTATTTCGCCCGGGCACCGGCGATCAACAAGACACCCATCATCATCGCGACCAGCACCGATGCGGTCCCAAGGTCGGGCTGGACGATCACCAACATTGTGGGTACGCCCACCAGGAGCAACCCTTTGACGAATCTGGCGTAGTTCAACGTGTCGGTTCGATCCTCTGCCAGAAACGCGGCGAGGGCCAACAGCGCGGTGAACTTGGCGAACTCCGCCGGCTGCACCTTGAGTGGACCGAGGTCGAAGCTCAGTCGGGCGCCACCGCTGATCGCCCCGACCAGAATGACCAGCACCAGCAGCATGACCGTGGTGCCGTACAGGAAGCGCGCCCGTTCACGCCACCAGTCGTAGTCGAACGACATCACTACGATCATCGAAATCACCGCGCCGATCAGGAAGATCTCTTGGCGGGTGACATACAGGTACGGATTGGAGAACTTGGTGTGCGACGCCGAGTAGATCGTGAACAGACCAATGATGGCCAGCGCACCCTGGGCGAGCATCAACACCCAGTCGATGTTGCGGCCCGGCGAGCCGGGACTGGCCTTGATGTTACCCAAGCCGGAATCCGGCTTGCGCGACAGCATGCTGAGAGCCATGGATCAGTCCCGAGCGTCGACAGCCGCTGGCATGCAGGTGCTGTCGGCCAGCGCAGTTGGCGGTGCTGGTACCAGTGAGTTGAGAT
Organism: Ilumatobacteraceae bacterium; assembly: GCA_043742385.1. Lineage (GTDB taxonomy): Bacteria > Actinomycetota > Acidimicrobiia > Acidimicrobiales > Ilumatobacteraceae > JAENVT01. The sequence continues at coordinate 3,721 of JAYTZE010000870.1, read as the reverse complement.
CGAGCGGATCGCTTGGCAGCACGTCGTCCATCGTCACCTCGCCAGCGAGCGCGGTGAAGATGCACTTCACCACCGGTGCTGCGGCCTTCGAGCCGTACCCACTCTTTTCGAGGTACGCGACGACGGTGTACGGCTTGCTGTTGTCGAGGCTGAACGCACCAAATGCCGAGGAGTCGTTCCAGGGATAGCTGCCTGCACCTTGCGCCGTGCCGGTCTTGCCGGCAATCGGCAAGACCTCCATCGGATAGGTTTGAAAGAGCTTCTCGCCGGTTGTCGTGTGGTAGAAGTTCGACGGGTAGGTGGTTCCAGGGTTGCGTTGCCGAAACGCATTGGTGACGCGAGCCAGGCCATTGAGGATCGGCTCGATGATCTCCGGTGGCATCTCCAACTGGTCCCTGTAACGAGGCGAGTCGAACGATTGCACGACGATCGCCTTTGACAGATCGGCCATGCCGGGGCCGAGGTCGGGCACCAGTGGGGCGAAGACGCTCCTCACGATCGTCGGCTGATAGAGGAAGCCTCCGTTGGCGATTGTCGAGTAGGCGTTGGTCAGCTGCAGCGGCGTTGCGGCCATCAGGCCCTGGCCGATGGCAACCTGCACGTTGTCGCCGACCAACAGCCGAGGCGCCTCGTTGTCGCCGAGCACATCGTCCCTGACGAGTTGCGCCTTGATGTCGTCGTCGGGGATTCGACCTTGCCATTCGAACGGCAGTTGTACGCCGCTCTCCAGGCCGAATCCGAAGCGCTGCAGATCATCCTTCAGCGTCGACTTGCCCTTCAGCGCGGGATCGATCGACGCGTTGTGTTCGTCGATCATCCAGAACTTCTCGCCCAGCCGGTAGAAGAACGCGTCGCTGCTGACCGCCAGCGCGTCGGCCACGGTAACGGGCCCATAGGACGACGATCGTTGAGTACGCACGTTTGTAGCGTTCTTGAACTCGCAGCGAACGCCGCTCGCGCAGATGTCGTCGGGAATGGATTCGAGTTTGTAGATGCCCTTGTCGACGTATTGCTCATTGGGCCCGATCACACCACTGTGCATCGCCGACCAGGCGACGAACGGCTTGATGGTCGAGCCGAGGTTGTAACGGCCCTGCACGGCGCGATTGACCAACACCGACTTGTCTGGGTCGGCCTTGCCCGTGTTCGGATCGATCTTTTCACCGAACAGTTGATCGAACTTGTCGCCACCGATGGTACCCATCCAACGGTTATCGAACCGCGGATAGCTGGCCATCGCCAGGATCTGTCCGTTGGAGTTGTCCTGGACAACCACCGACCCCGCTGGCGCCTTGTACTGGATCCACTCCTGTGTGCCGAACTCTCTCGAACTCGAATACACGCGCTCGACACCCTCGGGCTTCTTCGGATCGATTGGATTGTGGGCGGCGATGTCTTGACCGAGGATGTCGGTGGGCAGGTTGCGCCGTTGCTTGAGCTTGGTCTCCAGTGCCTGCTCGGCGTACTGCTGGATTTCGAGGTCGATCGTCAACTGGATGTCTCGACCGGCGATCGGATCGACGCGTTGGTCGCCGAATTCGCGCACGATGCCGCCCGCAGCGTCGACCTCGAAGACCTGCTTGCCCCACGAGCCGTGCAGCGTGTCTTCCATCGACAACTCGACACCGAATGCTCCAACGAGCTCGTTGGTGTTGTAGCTCTTGGCGCGGTACTCCTTGAGCGTCTCCGCAGTGATCGGGCCGAGGTAACCAACAACGTGGCTTGCCAGCGGCGAGTACGGGTACACCCGCTTCCACTGCTCGACGATTCGTATGCCGGGGAAGTCTTCGCTGCGCTCCTTCAGGTATGTGACCGTGTCTTCGTCAACGTCTTCCTTCAGCGGCAAAGGCAGCAACGTGCTGTACCGCTGACCCTTGGTGCATTTCGGGATGGTCGGCTCGCCGAAGCACGGCTCGTAGCGACGCTGCAGATCGATGACCGGAACCTTCAGCGGGCCCGAAAGACGATTGAACAGCGCCTCGCGATTCTTTGGCTTCCTGATCACGCTCCAGTCGATCGCCACGGTGAGGATGCGCTGGTTGTCGGCCATGATCCGACCTTTGAGATCGAAAATGCGGCCGCGCTCGGGTGGGATCAGCACCTCGCGCGTCTTGGCTGCCGACACCGTCGCCTGATACGACGCCGCTTCGACGCCCTGCAGGAACCACAGGCGCGTACCGAGTGCGCCGATCAACAGCGTCGAGACCAATGCCAGCATCCCCAGGCGGGTGGTGCGTTTATCGATCGCTATGGCACCATTGTGGTCCGCGCGCGGACCGGACTGGGCGCACCCGGACGATCGTGAATGTGTGACTCATTCGGGGATCGCCCTCCACGTGCGCCGCTTTGCGCCGGCGCACCATCGCCCGAGTGGAACGAACAGTGGGCTGAGCAGCGTTGCCGCGGCGGCGACCACTGGGATCACGAGGACGAGCCGATCCGCGAGCCAGCCCTCTTGACCTGTCAAGAACTTGACGACCGGAATCGCGCCCTCCCCCACTGCAGATCCGATCGCCACAAAGATCGCGGCAAGCCACCATTGCGGGTCGGGCGTGATGCTCAGTACGTACCCCGACGTCAATCCTGCTAGGCCATAGGCCAGCGCGGTCAATCCAAGCGGCGTTCCAACGCCCAGGTCATACATCATGCCCAGCGCGAATCCGGCGAAGGCGCCACGCTCCGACCCGGCGCCCGCCCCGGCGCCGGCGGCCAGGGCAAGCACCACTTGTATGGCCACCCCGTCGACGCGGTAGGTGGCGCAGACCGTGCGCTGGATGGCCAGAATCACCAGCGCAACTGGGATCAAGCGCGTGAAAAGGGCAAATGGCAGCGAACGCACGACTCAGATTGCGGCCTGATTGGGAACGAACAGCACCACGCTGACGAAGTTGAGTTGCGTGAGGCTTGCGTTCGGTTCCACCTCGACAATCGGTGACCGGCTACCAAGTCGCCGCGTGACCGCCGTGATCTTGCCGATCGGAATGCTCTGCGGTGCCAGACTCTTCGTTCCACCGGCAGTTTCGACCGTGTCGCCGACCTTTACGTTGGTCAGTGCCGTGTCGTCGATCAGGCTGAACAACAGCGGGCGGTCGGCGCCTTGGCCGTCGATGTCGCCGGTCTCGCGGCGCACCACAACCTCGGGCAGGGTTGTCGTGGTCGTCGTGCTCGTCGATGTCGTGGATTGTCCAGGTGAAGCGCCCACCGTCGCCGCAATCGTGGTCGTCGTCGATGTCAGGGGCGCTGTGGTTGTGGTGCTGGTCGACGTCGTGGCGTCGAGCGGGCGGCCGCTGATCGCTGTGTTCGATGGGGTCGACGACGAGGTCGATGACGCGACTTCTTCGTCGACACGACTCAGCACTTGGGCCTGCACCGAATACTGCGGATCGATGATCAGCATCACCACGCTGTGATCCGGATACACCGTCGTCACCTTGCCGATCAGCCCGGCACCGTCGGTCACAGGCATGCCGACTGCGATTCCGTCACGAGTGCCGACGGTGATCTCGACGGTGTTCTGGAAGTTGCTCGGCGCTTCACCGACCACTTGGGCGATCACACTCTTGTAGCTGTGAACCGAAGTCAGTCGGTACAGCTTCAACAGTTCGTAGAACTTGGTGATCGCGGTCTGCGCTTCGATCTCGGCACCCTTTTGGTGCTCGACCTGATCCAGCAGCGCTTCGTTCTCGGCCGCGAGATCGTCGTAGTTGGTGATGCCGTACCA
>JAYTZE010000869.1:0-2404 GCA_043742385.1 Ilumatobacteraceae bacterium | reverse complement strand
CGGGAATGGAATGGGTCACGAAGATGACGGTGGTGCCGGTCTCGGCGCAGATGCGCAACAGTTCGGCTTGCATGTGCTCGCGCGTCATCTCATCGAGCGCACCGAATGGCTCGTCCATCAGCAGCAGCGGCGGGTGAGCGGCGAGAGCACGGGCAATCGCGATGCGCTGCTGCATGCCGCCCGAGAGCTGCCACGGCATGTGGCCGCCGAACTCCGCAAGCTTGACCAGTTCGAGCATCTCCGAGGAGCGGGCCCGGCGCCTGGCACGGTCCCACCCCTTCAACTCCAGCGGCAGCTCGATGTTCTTGGCGACCGTGCGCCACTCGAACAAGCCAGCCTGCTGGAACGCCATCCCGTAATCCTGATCGAGTCTGGCCTGCCTAGCGTTCTTGCCCGCCACGGTGATCGATCCAGTAGTGGGCTCGGTCAGGTTGGCGATCAGGCGCAACAGCGTGCTCTTGCCGCACCCGGATGGCCCGATCAGCGTCACGAACTCGCCTGGCTGAATGACCAGATCGATCTCGACCAGAGCGTTCACCTGACTGCTCTTGGACTGGTTGAAAACCTTGGTGACCCCTACGACCTCGACGGCGTTCACGCCATGACCTCCAGAGGACGATTGCGCATCAACACCATGTCGGCCAGTGAGACCAGTCCGGCCATCGCCAACCCGAGGAACGCGGCACCGAGCACAGCGGTGTAGACGATGGCCGGATCGCTGGTGGTCGCCCGACCGAACTCGATGACCAGTCGACCGATCCCTCCGCGCAGCCCGGTTGAGATCTCCGATACCACGACTCCGATCACCGCGCCCGCTGCGCCGAGCTTCAACGCCGGAATCATGTACGGCAGCGCCGCAGGGAACCGCAACTTGAACAGCGTGCTTCGCCACGGAGCCGCGAGGCTGTCCATGAGTTCAAGCGACGACGCTGAGGGCGACTGCAGACCACGCAACGTGCCCACGGCGATCGGAAAGAATGTCAGGAAGGCGCCGAGCAGCGACGCCGACATCCACCGAGCCCACACGAAGCCGCCGATCTCGAGCTTGCCACCCCAACTGACGATCAGCGGCGCGAGGGCGATGAGCGGGATCGTCTGCGAGATCACCAGGTACGGCAAGACCGCCCGCGCCGCGATGCGAAATCTGGTCATGACGACCGCCAGCAACACACCGGCCACCAATCCAATGAGGAAGCCGGCAATGACCAGTCTGAAGGAGTAGCCAACCGCCTTCATCACGACCGAGAAGACCGTCTCGTCGGAACCGCGGCTGATCGGATCACCGAAGCGCGAGAGGATCTCGGACACGTGCGGCATCACCCGGTCCTTGGCCCGCGGCAGGATCTTCCACCCCAACACTTTGCCGCCATCTTGCGGCCCAAGACTCTTGTAGAGCTCCCATCCGACCGCGACGACCACCATCGACAACACGAACATCGCCGCCCTTCGCAGGCGGCGAAGGTGTCGGTATCTCGGCACCGACGATGTGGCGGCGATCTGGGTCAGGCTGGTCGTATCGGCTGTCACGCTTTGGCCTTGACGGTCTCCGCGATGGCGGGCATGACCTTCTCGCCGTACACCTGCAGGGTGTGGTCCTTGTCGTCGTGTTGTAGGTAGATGCTGAACTGGTCGACGCCGAGTTCTTTCAGCGCGGTCATCCGTTCGATGTGCGCGTCGACGGGACCGACGATGCAGAACCGATCGACGATGTCGTCGGGAACGAATTGGGTGTGCACGTTGCCTGCCTGGCCGTGTTCGTTGTAGTCGTAGCCTTGGCGACCTTTGATGTAGTCGGTCAGCGCTTGTGGAACGGCGCCGCTGTGGTCGCCATAGCGGGACACGATGTCGGCAACGTGGTTGCCAACCATCCCGCCGAACCAGCGGCACTGATCGCGCCCGTGGGCGAGACTGTCGGCCGTTCCGTCGGTGACATACGCGGGCGCGGCGACGCAGATGGCGATCTCGGCAGGATCGCGCCCCGCTGCTTCGGCGGCGACACGCACCGCTCCGATCGTCCACTCGGCGATCGACAAGTCGGCGAGCTGCAGGATGAATCCGTCACCCACCTCGCCAGTGAGAGCCAACGCCTTCGGCCCGTACGCCGCAATCCACACCTCAAGTTCACTGCCGCTCGACCACGGGAAGCGCAGCTGCGAGCCCTTGTATTCGACACTGCGCCCATTGGCCAGTTCGCGGATGACATGCACCGCTTCGCGCAGCGTCGCGAGCGTCGTCGGTGCGCCGTTGGTGACTCGAACGGCGGAGTCGCCGCGCCCGATGCCGCACACCGTTCGGTTGCCGAACATCTCGTTGAGCGTGGCGTACACACTGGCGGTGACAGTCCAGTCACGCGTCGCCGGATTGGTGACCATCGGTCCGACGATCACCTTGCGAGTCTCAGCCA
>JAYTZE010000868.1:0-2410 GCA_043742385.1 Ilumatobacteraceae bacterium | reverse complement strand
CCACAAAGCCGCCGACCACGGACCACAGCTGCAGCCGACGTTGCCCCGAGCGGCGGTTCACGGCCAGCAGCGTGAGGACCAAGACCGGCACGACACCGATCGCTGCGCTGACCCCGAAGTGCCACACGTTGCCGAGCCTCGCCAGTACCTGCACAACCACACCCACCACCCCAGCGGTCACCACCGGCCGCATGGTGCCCCGCCAGTGGTGAAGCCACGGAGCGGTGGCGATGGCGAAGATGCAGAGCGCTAGCACCGCAACAAGGAGCGCGGTGTCGATGATCGTCGATCCGGTCGGGGACGGTCCGGCCAACACCACACCGATGCCAGCCGCGACAGCGATGCCCGCGACCCAAGCGTTGATGGTGCGGACATCCCGCCTATGCCCTTCAGTCACGATCGGGTGAGGATACTGGCCTCAAAGACTTCCGCCCCGCCGCGGTCGGCACAGGGAGTGCGCTGGTAACTTGACTGACCTCATGCGCAAGTCGTGGCCGTTCGCTCTCGCCGTGATCGTCGTCGGCGGTCTTGCCGGCCTGGCCATCGCCGGTCGTCCTGTGCCCGCCGACCCGTTCGTGCTCGACCCTGCCAACACGGCTGTGGATGGCACGGACCCTTCGTTGGTGGCAACGTCGACGACAACCACGGCGGAACCCGCCGTGGCGACGACTTCGGTTGCAGCCTCGACAACACAACCTTCGACGCCCGATACGGCGGCGCCCACCACAACCGTGGCGCCAACGACAACCGAGGCTGCGGCAACCACCACGACCATCGCCGGCCCGTTGCCGCGCGACGAGTTCAAACTGGTGATCGGCAACGGCGACGGTCGTTTCCGACTTGCCAGCACGACTGCCGATCGGCTGCGGCCGCTCGGTTACGACATCGATCTCGGTGATGCTCTCGCACCTGTCGATGCGACCATCATCTACTACCGCCCCGGCTTCGACGACGAGGCCGAGATCGTCGCCAAAGACGTCGGCGTACCCGACGCGATCATCGCTGCGTTCCCCACCAACGGAACGCAGATCACCAACTCCGACAACGCTGGTGACGTGATCGTGGTGCTCGGTCCGGATGCTCCGCGTTGACTCCGGCGATCGATCACCACCGGTAGGCTGGCGACTGCTATGAGCGTCGGCGAGCGTCCGGAGATGACTTTGCGCGACTACTGGCGCGTCATCGTCCGCCGGTCGTGGCTCGTGATCGCCGCGATCATCGCCACCGCCGCTCCGGCCGTCGCCTTGTCGCAGCGGCAAACGCCCATCTACCAGGCCGATGCCGACATGTTGATCCGCGTCCTGCCCGGCGAATCGGTGTTCGGTAGTGGCCAACAGAACATCAATCCCGATCGTCTGGTGCAGAACGAGATCTCGGTGCTCGAGGGCGACGTGGTGTACTTCCGGTTGATCGACAACCTGGGTCTCGACGACGACCCACCCGGCGTCACCGGCAGCGGGTTCGACGATGCCGATGTCATCACCGTCAGCGTCGAGAGCGGCGACCCCGAGACGGCGGCCATGCTCGCCAACGCGTATGTCGATGCCTACATCGACGTGAAGCGCGAGCAGGCGGTCAGTGGCATGGTCGCGGCCAGCGTCGAACTGCAAACAAAGATCACCGAACTGCAAGCGCAGATCGACACCCTCGACGAACAGATCGATTCGAGCAGCACCGACGACGACTCGGGAGCCGAAGCCGACCGCAGAGCACTGGTCGATCAGCAAGCACTGTTCAGTCAGCGCATCGATCAACTCCAGGTCGACGCGGCACTGTCGGCGGGCAACGCCGAGCTGGTGCGACCGGCCGTTGCACCGATCAATCCGATCAAACCAACGCCGGTGCGCACAGCCATGCTCGCTGCGGTCGTCGGCTTGTTGCTGGGGCTCGGCGCCGCCTTCCTGGTCGACCATCTCGACGATTCGATCCGCAATGCCGATGACCTCGCCCGGCTGGGAACCGATGTGCCGGTGCTGGCGATGGTGCCCAGCGTGTCGACGAAAGACAACAGACCGCTGTCTATTTCCGCGCCCGAGAATCCGGCTGTCGAGTCGTATCGCAACCTGCGAACCAACGTGCAGTTCCTGGGTATCGAGCGCAAGATGAGGTCGATCCAGGTCACCAGTACGCGCCCTGGCGAGGGCAAGACCACGACCGCCGCCAATCTCGCCATCGTGTTGTCGCAGACCGGCTCGAACGTCGTACTGGTCGATGCCGACCTGCGCAAGCCCGACCTGCACCGCATGTTCGCCGTCGACGGCAGCAACGGCCTCACCAACAACCTCGCCGGCGACCCGATGGAGCTGACCATTCAGCGCATCACCGACCAGTTGTGGGTGATCGTTGGCGGTCCCGTCCCGCCGAACCCCAGCGAGCTGCTCAGTGGCCGACGCATGGATGCCTTCGCCGA
>JAYTZE010000867.1:0-2412 GCA_043742385.1 Ilumatobacteraceae bacterium | reverse complement strand
GCAGGATCATCAGATCGGCATTGCTGCGCACTCGCTGCTCGTGCTCGGCAAGTGATGCGCGCAACTTCGGCGTCTGCGCCTCGACGTTGGCGAAGATTCCATCGAGGTCGCCGTAGGTGTTGATGAGCTTTGCTGCGGTCTTCTCGCCGACGCCCGGCACGCCGTCGAGGTTGTCGCTGGGGTCGCCGCGGAGCGCCGCGTACTGGGTGTACTGGGCCGGTGTCACCCCAGTCTTTTCCTTGATCCCTGCCTCGTCGTACAGGGCGTAGTCACTGACACCGCGACGGTTGTACAGCACCTTCACACCCGGATCGTCGACAAGCTGGTAGCTGTCGCGGTCACCGGTGACGATGATCACTTCGTGGCCATCGGCCTTGGCCCGTTCGGCAACGGTGGCCAAGATGTCGTCGGCCTCCCAGCCGGACAGGTCGACGACGGTCACATGCAGCGCGTCGAGTACCTCTCGTACCAAGCCCATCTGTTGGCGAAGGATGTCGGGCGCCGCCTCACGCTGCGCCTTGTACAAGGGATTGGCATCGTGGCGGAACGTCGGCTCCGGTCGGTCGAACGCGACCATGACCCCATCGGGGTGCTGATCCTTCAGGAGGTACGCGAACATCGAGGTGAAGCCGAACACTGCATTGGTGACCTGGCCAGAGGCGGTGGCCATGTCGGTCGGTAGGGCGTAGAAGGCGCGATAGGTCAGCGAGTTGCCATCGAGCAAGAGCAGTTTCACGGGCGCAGCGTGCCGGCCAGCACCCGCTCGGCGACTTCACGCATCCGCGATCGCTCGCTCATCGCTGTGCGCTGGATGAACGTGAACGCCTCGCCCTCGCGCATGCCGAACTCGTCGATCAACAGACCCTTCGCTCGGTCGATGATCTTGCGCGATTCCAGTTGCTCGACAAGGCCGTCGACCTCGCCGGTGAGGTGCTGCATCTCTCGGAATCGCCCGATCGCAACTTCTATCGCCGGGATGAGGTCGCTCTTCTGATACGGCTTCACCAGGTATGCCAAAGCGCCGGCGTCGCGTGCTTCCTCGATCACTTCACGCTGGCTGAATGCTGTCAGCATCAGCACGCCGCAGATTCGTTCGCTGGTGATCACCCTGGCCGCTTCGAGGCCATCCATCCCCGGCATCTTGATGTCGAGGATCGCCAGGTCGGGGCGCAGATCGCGAACAAGCGTGACCGCCTCGTCGCCACGACCGGTCTCACCGACGACGTCGTAGCCCTCTTCTTCGAGGGTCTCACGCAAGTCGAGCCGGATGATTGCCTCATCTTCGGCGATCACAACACGAATCGTCACTGGCGGCAGTCCTTTCGAATCGGCTCGTCGGTCAACAGCAGTCAGAGTAGGCGAAGTTCAGTCGAACCGCATTCGCTCAGCTCCAAAGGTTGAAGTGGCAAGCCACGCGGTGCCCGTCCGCGATATCCACCAGTGGCGGTTCGACTTCGGCACACACCGACGCGGCACGCCAGCAGCGGGTTCGGAACCGACAGCCACTGGGTGGGTTGGTAGGCGTGGGTGGATCACCGGCCAGCACGATGCGAACCCGATCACGCTCGATCAGTGGATCGGGGATTGGTGCCGCCGACAAGAGGGCCTTCGTGTACGGATGAGCCGGCCTGCTGTACAGCTCCGACGCGGGAGCCAGTTCGACGATCTTGCCGAGGTACATCACCGCAACCCGGTGGCTGACATGACGAACCACCGACAGGTCATGAGCGATGAACAGATAGGCCAATCCCAGCTCGTCGCGGAGGCGTTGGAGCAAGCGGATGATCTCTGCCTGGATGCTGACGTCCAGGGCCGAGACTGGCTCATCGAGCGCGACCAGATCTGGTGACAGCGCGAGGGCCCGGGCGATGCCGACCCGTTGCCTCTGACCGCCGGAGAACTGGTGTGGATACCGGTCGGCCGCATCGGCACCCAGTTGCACCTGCTCGAGCAGTTCGGCCACACGTTCGCGCTGTTCCGTGGCGGTGGCGCCATGCACCAGCAGAGGCTCGGCCACGATCTCACCGACCGTCATCCTCGGGTTGAGCGACGTGTATGGATCCTGGAACACCATCTGAAATCGCCGGCGGGCATCTCGAAGTCGCCCGGACGACAGCTCGGTGAGCTCGACGCCATCGAATCGAATCGACCCGCTGCTGGGCTCGATCAAGCGCAACACGCAGCGAGCAGTCGTGCTCTTGCCGCAACCGGACTCGCCCACCAATGCCAACGCCTCGCCGGCGCTGATGTCGAACGAAACACCCGACACTGCATGCACCGTGGCAGCCTCAGTTCGCCACGATGTGCGGGGCAGCACGAACTCCTTCACCAGATCGCGGACCTGCACGAGCGGACCGTTGGTGGAATCGGCCATCTCAGAGTCGCCAACCTCGGAGTACAGGGTCACCGTGC
>JAYTZE010000866.1:0-4846 GCA_043742385.1 Ilumatobacteraceae bacterium | reverse complement strand
CGAATACGCTCGAAGTCGGCATCGGGGTGGTCGTCGTATGGGTCGAGAAGGATCGGGTGAAGGCCGGCTGCACGGGCCGCTCCGATGTCCATCGTGACTGAATCGCCAATGTACGCGATCTCATCGCGGTCCATGCCATCGAAGAACGGCAGCGCATGGTCGAATATTCGTGGGTCGGGTTTCGCCACCCCGACGACGTGGCTGTCGACGACCACGCGCATCGGCACGTGCGGCCCCTCGCCCGCTTGGCACACACCGCTCCTCATCAACACCTCAGCGATCTGGCCACTGGCGTTCGACACCACGCCCAACGGCAGTCCCCTCGCGGTCAGCGCTGCGAGCGCCGCCTGACTCTCAGGAATGGGCCACCTCCACAAGTACGCGCTACGCGTGCGATGCAACACCGTCGCCGCAGAGTCAGTGTCGGTCTCGGCCACACCGATACTGCGCACGTAGGAATGGTTGTACTCCTCCCAGAACGCCTCGCCACTGCCGGCAGCTGACTTTGCTGCCATGCCGGCGTAGTGGGCTCGTCGGTGGGCCCCCACCGACGGGTCGCCACCGTAGTACGCCAGCAGTGGGCCGAGCACGGTGGGGTCTGGAAGCACCAGTACTCCACCCGCGTCGAACAGGATCGCCTTGAACCGTGCATTCACCGGCCCATCATGCCCGTTTCGCCCCCAACCCCGTCGACACATACCCTTGGCGCGTGCGCAGCGCCAGAGACTTCTTCAAACCGCTCGCCGTCGGGGCACCAGCGCCGATGCGTGAGATTCCGTTCCGGCCGAGCCGAGTCATTCACTTCTTTCCGCCGCACATCGACAAGGTCGTCGCCAAGTTGCCCGACGTGGTGCCGGCAGTCGACATCCTCCTCGGCAACCTCGAAGACGCCATCCCGATGGCCGACAAGATGGCCGCTCGCTCGGGTCTCGTCAACGTTGCCCGCTCGATCGACATGGGTGATACGCAGCTGTGGACCAGGGTCAACAGCCTCGACTCGCCGTGGGGTCTCGACGACATCACCACACTGGTCACCGAGGTCGGCGACAAACTCGACGTCATCATGATCCCCAAGGTCGAAGGCCCCGAGGACATCCACTATGTCGATCGCCTGCTGGCACAGCTCGAGGCCAAGGCTCGGCTCCAACGACCGATCCTCGTCCATGCCATTGTCGAGACGGCCCGCGGTGTGGCCAACATCGAATCGATCTGCGATGCATCGCCTCGCATGCAAGGTCTATCGCTGGGGCCAGCCGACCTCGCCGCAAACAGGCGGATGAAGACCACCCGCGTCGGCGGCGGCCATCCCGACTACCTCGTGCGTGCCGATCCCGATCCTGCCAATCCTGATGCAATACGTCCGCCCTTTCAGCAGGATCTGTGGCATTACACGCTGGCGCGCATGGTCGATGCGTGTGTCACCTTCGGCCTGTTGCCCTTCTACGGGCCCTTCGGTGACATCCACGACACGGTGGCGTGCGAGGACCAATTCCGCAACGCATACCTGCTCGGGTGTGTCGGGGCATGGAGTCTGCACCCAGTGCAGATCGAGATCGCCAAGCGGGTGTTCAGCCCGCGACCGGCTGAGGTCGCTCAAGCACAGCGAGTCATCGACGCGATGGGTGACGGCACCGGGGCGATCATGCTGGACGGCAAGATGGAGGACGACGCTTCGGTCAAACAATGCAGGGTCGTGGTCGAGCTTGCCCGTCAGCTGGCGGCTCGCGATCCGCAGCTCGCTGTCGCATACGGATTCACGCCGTGACTGAGTTTCGGCCACGCCGCTCGGTGCTGTACATGCCGTCCGCCAACGAGCGAGCACTCGAGAAAGCCAAGTCACTCGCCGCTGACTCCATCATCTTCGATCTCGAGGATGCGGTCGCGCCCGACGCCAAGGACTCCGCCCGAGTCGCAGCGTGCACGGCGACGGCATCCGGCGACTATGGCCGGCGTGAACTGACGATCCGCTGCAATGGGCTCGACACGCCGTGGGGTGCAGCTGACCTGGAGGCGATCGCTGTCTCGGCGGCGGCCGCCGTCGTCGTTCCCAAGGTCAGCTCGGTGGCGTACCTCGATCAGGTGTCGGCGTGCCTCGACGATGGCGGCGCGCCCGGCTCGATGAGCGTGTGGGCGATGATCGAAACACCGACAGCCATCCTCGATGTTCGAGCCATTGCATCCCACCCTCGAGTGTCCGTGTTGGTGATGGGCACCAACGATCTCGCACGCGAGATCCGCGCACCCTTGGCACCCGGTCGCCGCGCTCTGCTCCCCCACCTGGCAACCGCGTTGCTGGCCGCCCGCGAGGCCGGCAAGGTCATCCTCGACGGTGTGTTCAACGACGTGAAGGACCTCGATGGATTTCGTGAGGAGTGTCTCCAAGGAGTCGAGTTCGGCTTCGACGGCAAGACGCTGATCCACCCGGGCCAGGTCGACATCGCCAACCTGGCCTGGGCGCCATCTCCTGTCGATGTCGATCAGGCCCAGCGCATCATCGCCGCCTTCGATCTGGCCGTCGCCGACGGGCGCGGCGTGGTGACTGTCGACGGTCGGATGATCGAGAACCTTCACGTGGCCAATGCCCAGCGCACGCTCGCCACTGCCGAGGCAATCGCCGCCCTCGACTGACACCGGTCGACGTTGTACGGGTACAAAGTGCAGTCTGTACGCCACATCGTGTATCGAATACGATGACATCATGACCGTGCTCGACACCCACCCAGAGAACGCCTTCACCAACGACCGCGCTCACGTTTTTCACTCCTGGAGCGCGCAGGGCGCGCTGAACCCAATGGTCGTCGCCGGCGCCGAAGGCAGCTACTTCTGGACGGCCGACGGCACCCGCTACCTCGACTTCTCCAGCCAACTCGTCAACGTCAACATCGGCCACCAGCACCCCAAGCTGGTCGCAGCGATCAAGGAGCAAGCAGATCGGCTGTGCACGGTCGCCCCATTTCACGCCAACGATGCCCGCAGCGAGGCCGCCCGCCTGATCTGTGAGGTCGCCGCCGAGAGGATCGACAACAGCCAGTTGAACATGGTGTTCTTCACCAACGGCGGCGCCGAGGCGACGGAAAACGCGGTTCGCATGGCCCGATTGCACACCAATCGCAACAAGGTGCTCACCCACTACCGCAGCTACCACGGAGGCACCAACGGCGCGATCACGATGACGGGTGACCCGCGACGTTGGCCCAGCGAGCCGGGGATGCCGGGTGTCGTCAAGTTCTGGGGACCGTACGCCTATCGCAGCGCATTCCACTCCAGCAATGAAGCCGAGGAATGCGAACGCGCACTCGCCCACCTCGACGACGTGTTGATGGTCGAGGGCAGCCACACCGTGGCGGCCATCATTCTCGAGACAGTGGTCGGCACCAACGGCATCCTGGTGCCGCCCGACGGATACCTGCAGGGCATCCGCGATCGTTGCGACCGGCACGGGATCGTCATGATCTGCGACGAGGTCATGGCCGGGTTCGGTCGTTGCGGCGAGTGGTTCGCGTTCCAGAAGTGGGGCGTACAGCCCGATCTCGTGTGCTTCGCGAAGGGCGTCAACTCCGGCTACCTGCCGCTCGGCGGTGTGGTCATCGGCCAACACATCGCGGACACGTTCCGCGACCGAGCCTTCCCTGGCGGACTGACATACTCCGGTCACCCGCTGGCCTGTGCGTCAGCGGTGGCGAGCATCAACATCTTCAAACAGGAGGGCATCATCGAGCACGCACGCATGCTGGGCACCGATGTGATCGCGCCAGGCTTGGAGAAGCTTCAAGCCAACCACCCAAGCGTCGGCGAGGTTCGCGGCCTCGGCGTGTTCTGGGCACTCGACCTCGTCACCGACCGGGCCACGCGCCAACCCCTGGTGCCGTACAACGCGTCCGGTGCCGATGCCAAGCCGATGGCTGACTTGGCGGCGGCCTGCAAGCAGCGCGGGGTGTGGCCGTTCACCCATTTCAATCGGCTGCATGTCGTGCCACCCTGCACGGCGAGTGTCGATGAGGTCCAAGAAGGATTGGCCGTGCTCGACGAAGCTTTGACCGTCGCCGATTCGTTCTACACGGGCTGACGTAACCGCCGATGTGGCGCAAGCCGGGTCGCACCGGCGCAATTCTGTATGCAGTGCTGGCCGCGGTCGTCGGCTCGACGACAGCCTTCTTCAGCCGGCTCGAGATCGAGCGTCAGCGCGGTCGGCGCGAGGCAGCGCGCTCGCTGCCTACCGGGCCGATCATCGTGATCTCCAACCACACCAGTTACGCCGACGGCGTGTTGCTGGCTCTGGCTTGCCGGCGCATGGGTCGTTCGCTGCGCCTGCTGGCCACCTCCGGTGTGTTCGGCGCTCCGGTACTCGGCTTGGTCGCCCGCAAGCTCGGGTTCATCAAAGTCAAGCGTGGCGCGGCCGACGCGGCGACATCGCTCGACGAAGCCGCCCATGCGTTGGCGGAGGGCGAAGCAGTCGGAATCTTCCCTGAAGGGCGCTTGACTCGCGACCCACTGATGTGGCCGGAGCGCGCCAAGACCGGAGCTGTTCGACTGGCCCTGCGAACCGACGCACCGATCGTGCCGGTCGCGATGGTTGGGGCGCATCGAGTAGTCGGCCAGCACAAGGTCGTGCCGACGCTGCTGGTCAACCTGATTCGCCGACCCAAGGTCGACACGCGGATCGGCGCGCCCATCGACATTCGGGCGTTGATGAACATCGGCCCGGCGACCGAACCGACCAATGAGGAGGTTCGCCTCGCCGCCGACTTGGTGATGGGCAGGTTGGTTGCAGTTGTCGCCGAATTGCGCGGCGAGCGCCCGCCGGACCCAAACGGCGTCCCCCGCACCCCCGACTGACGCCCACCGA
>JAYTZE010000865.1:0-1046 GCA_043742385.1 Ilumatobacteraceae bacterium | reverse complement strand
GGGTTTGCCAGCCGTACAGGTCGCCCTGCACGCTGGTGCGCTCTTACCGCACCGTTGCACCCTTACCTGTGACCAGCGAACTGGCCCATCGGCGGTCTTTCTCTGTTGCACTATCCGTCAGGTCGCCCCGACCTGGCTCGCGCCAGCATTCTGCCCTGTGGAGTCCCGACTTTCCTCGACATGGTCACCGAAGTGCCATGCCGCGGTCACCCGGCCAACTCACCATCGGGCTGCAGTGTACGAGCGGCTCAGCAGCTCGGCGTCATGTACTCGAACACGAACGAGTTGAGGCTCGGCGTTTCGAGGTTCATCTTCAACCGGGTGCCGTTCTCGTCGCCACGGCCGACCACCAGCTGGATTGCGGCGAGGGTACCGAACTGCGATGGAATGGCCGTGACACTGGGAATATCGGTCTGCGGGACCTCTGGTGAAGAAGGCGCCGCACCGCCGACAGGATTGGCGATGTTCTGAACCGTCGTGCTCGGCGCAACCGTCGTTGGCGGCGTGGCCGGCTCGGCATTGACAGCATCGGTGAAGTTGACCAGGCCTCCAGGCCGATCCGGATTGATGGTCAGCGCCAGTAACGCGGCGTGTCGTGCCTCGCGGGCACCGACAGTCATCGCGTCGGCGCGAAGCGACGGGTCGCTGAACAACGCGACCAGCGCCTGATACGTCGCACCGGCTAGCGACTCGAGGCCATGGGCAAAGTTGAGAACGTCACGGCGGGGGTCTTCACTGGGCTCGATGGCTACGGCATTGGCAGTGGCCTCGGCGCCAAGGGTGATTCGCTTGAGAATCGGGTTGATGATCGCGTCGTCGATTTTTGGGTTGCCACACGTCCACGCTGTGCCACCGGCATCGGTGGTCAGCTTCTCGAACAACGCCGCGTGACCCTGGTGGTCCTCCATGAACCGCTTGGCCACATCTCCGAGCGCGGGATCGAGCAGATCGCTGTTGCCGATCACTTGACTGTACACGTTGATGGCTGAATGCTCGAGCGACGACGCCGTGCGCAACAGCGCAATGTTGGTGACTTTTGCATCGGG